>JBEIFE010000296.1:0-3263 GCA_040382575.1 Candidatus Sericytochromatia bacterium | reverse complement strand
GCGGGCTTTTTCAGGTCCTCAGCTTCCGGCTGACAAGACTTGATATCGGCCCGGTGAGGGCCAGCTGCAGGGTGGTTTTTTTTCGATCGTGTGAAATCCCGATGAAAAAGTCCCTGCAGCCGGTCCGCGCCTAGGGTTCAGGGTGAGCGGTGACCAGGCTCGAAGGCGGCAGCTGGGGCAGCTGGCGCGCTGAGGCAGGTACGGGGCCCGTCAGGCTGTCCAGGAACGCCGCGATGTCCGCCGTCTCCTGCTTGCTGAGGTCCTGACCCAGCTGGGTCTCGCCCATGATATGAATGGCTTCCTGCAGGTCCCAGACCTTCCCGTCGTGGAAGTACGGGGCCGTCCGGGAGATGTTGCGCAGCGAGGGCACCTTGAAGGCGTAGCGGTCCGCCTCGTCGCCCGTCACCTTGAACCGACCCGGGTCGGACTGGTGGGCATAAGGCTTCACGAGACCGAACTTCATGTACATCGTGCCGCCGACGGCGAGCCCGCTGTGGCACGAGATGCAGCCCTTGCCCATGAACGTCTGGAGACCGCGGACCTGACGGGCCGAGAGCGCCTTGTCGTCGCCCTTCAGGTAGCGGTCGAAAGGCGCGGGCGTGACGAGGGTATACTCGAAGGTAGCGATCGCCCCGGCGATGTGATCGTAGGTGATGGGGTCGTCCTCGCCGGGGTAGGCTGCCGCGAACTCGGCCTTGTAGCCCGGGATCGACTTGATCTTGGCGACGGCAGCCGCCTCGTCCGGGATGGCCATTTCACCGGGATTCAGGATCGGGCCTTTGGCCTGGGCTGTCATGTCCTTCGCGCGACCATCCCAGAACTGCGCGAGGTGGAACTGGGCATTCAGGACCGTCGGGGCATTGCGATCGCCGACCTGGAAGCCGTGGCCCAGCGAGGTGGAGCGACCATCCACTCCGTAGGTGGCGAGGTTGTGACACGAGTTGCAGCTGGTGGCGCCGCTCTTCGAGAGCCGGGGTTCGTGGAACAGCTTCCGGCCGAGCTCCACCTGGGCCTTCGGGCCCGGAGCAGGCACTTCCAGGGGCTTGAACAGGGCCTGGGCCTGGGCCCGGATGTCGGATGCCGCTGCGCGGGCGACGCCGTTTCCGGCCACCCCGGCGATCACGAGCCCCAGGGCCAGGGCTCCCAGCGTGCGTGCATGTTTGGACATGGTCTACCTCCAGATCGGGAACGCTTGCATTCTACCCCGAGGTGAGCGGATCCGTGCAGGTCGTCCCGTATGCTCATGGCATACGCCGTATTTCGGATTGCCCTTGAGGGGTTTCTCGTGCAGCCTGGTTCGGAATCTCGTTCAGGGCCAGGGGTGCTTCGGGTACCGCCGACGCAGTTCCTTCTTGACCTCGGGGTAGGTATCGCGCCAGAAGCCTGACATGTCCGAAGTCTTCTGCACGGTCCGGTAGTTCGGGGCCAGGATGTCGAACACGACGGGCACCCGCCCCTCGTACAGGGCAAGCGTGCCCTCGAGACCCCGCATGTCGCCGAGCCGGGCACTGACCTCGGGGGGGCCCTCATCCGGGTACGTGACCCGCGCCCGGCGCCCGCCGGGAAGTGGCCAGTGGCATGGAGCCGCACGCTCGAGGCGCTCGGTGTTCGCCCAGCCCAGGAAGTCCTTGAGAAGCGCGACCAGGTCGGCGGGACCCACGTCCTGCCAGCCGGTGCGTCCCGCCGCCGCCTCGTGGACCAGCAACGCGAGGTCGTCCCGGTCGAGGGCCGGAAAGCCCTGATCCGGCCAGACGTCTTGCGCCAGGCGGATCCGGCGCATCCATTGGACAACCTCCTCGTCCTCGAGGGCCTCCAGCCGTGCGTCCCCCGCGAGCGTCCGTGCCACGAGTTCGGCCTCGATCGCCGCGCGGTCCCACCGGTCCGGCGGGACGGTCTCCCGGGCGATCGCCAGCTCCCCCACGCGTAGTTCCCGTTCCTGCACGACGCGCTGGCGCGCCGGATCCCAGCGCGTCAGGAGCGATTCCTGACGCAGGCCGTCCAGCCACTCGGGTTCCACGGGCAGGAAGCGCCGGATCTGGACCTGACGTTGGGCCCCCCCGCGGACCTCCTGGACGTCCAGTGCGAGCAGCAGCGCGGGTGCGGTTTCCCCCGGACGACCTGCGAGCGTGCCATGCGTGCCCTCGCCGAGCCGGTAGGCGCGCTCCTGGCGCACGCCCAGGCGATGTCCGAGCCCCGCGAGCCAGGCCCGGGTGATGGTTTCGCGTCGCGCCTTGGCTTCTGGCTGATCCGGGCTCAGGCGGACGGTTGCAGCTTCGCGATCGCATGTGGTGGGCTTTACCAGTCGCCCGAGCTGCCGCAGAGTCTCGCGTACCTCGCGCGGCCAGATCCGGTCGTCCGGACGGGCGACCAGCTCGAGCGCGACCTCAAGCAGATCCCCCCGGAAGCGCTCATCACGGGCCTCGGTGCCTTCCAGCAGGGCGATCATGGCCATCGTGAGCGACGCCTGTCCCGCCTCGCGAGCCGCCAGGAGGACGCATCCCATGGCAGGCGGAATCGGCCAGTCGAGCAACGTCCGTCCGACGGTCGTGAGGCCCCCGGACTCCGTGAGAGCTCCGAGATTCAACAGGCGTTCCCGGGCCCGAGCCCGTCGTTCGTGCGGCGGAGGCTCGAACCAGACGGGCTCTGTGCCCAGGTGCGCCACCGCGAGCAGCAAACGCGACGGGTCGAGTCGGCCGATCTCCGGACTCGTCCGATCGGCCATGCTCGTCTCGAGGCTCCGATCCCACAGGCGCAGGCACCGACCGGGGCCCAGCCGCCCGGCGCGTCCGGCCCGCTGCGTGGCACTTGCCCGGCTCACGAGGCCCAGTTCCAGCACGTCCAGATCACGGCCCGCATCGTGACGCCCCTCCCGGACCAGTCCCGAGTCGACGACCGCCACGATACCGGGCAGCGTCAGCGAGGTCTCGGCGACGTTGGTGGAGAGCACCACGCAGGTCTCGCGCGAAGGCGCCTCGAGAGTGGTCATCTGGGCGGCGAGGGGCATCGCGCCGTGCAGGACGTGCAGCCCGATGCCGCGCTCGTGGGCCCACGGAGCGAGACGCTCCTCGGTGCGGGCGATCTCGCGCTGGCCCGGCAGGAACACCAGGACCGAGCCCTCGACCCCCTCCGACTACAGGTGGCGGACCCCGCGGGTGGCCTGATCCCACACGGGCTCATGCGGGTGAGGCACCTGGTGGGCGATCGCCACCGGATGCAGGGCTGTCTCGACCTCCAGGACCGGCGCGTCATCGAGATACCGAGCG
>JBEIFE010000295.1:0-3282 GCA_040382575.1 Candidatus Sericytochromatia bacterium | reverse complement strand
GTCTTCCGGGTCGTCGGTGTGGACAGGGCCAAGGCACCGAATTACGGACTCTCTCCGGAGCGCCCCAGCATACGACCGGGGGATTCGGAAATCGAGTACTGCGTCGCGACGATGCTCCCGCGCTCCGCATGCTTCCAGGAGAACGCGCTCCTTCGCAGAGCACCGCTCGAACGCAACGAGGAACTCCACGCGGTCTGGGAGCGACGTTTTGCCCTGCTGGCGAAACGCAGCAATCGCGTCGAGGTCTTCGATCGTTACGGGGCGACGAACCTGGTCACCGAGCCGCGGATCGGGTTGCGTACCTTCCTGAAGCAACTCGATCGGCATCCCCGGGCCCGAGTGGTCACGGTCACGGCCTCGATGGAGAAGTCGAATATCTCGCTGGAGCAGGTGGATGGCGCCTTTCACCAGCTGGTCCGTGAACTGTCGGGAGAAGGCATCCTCGAGGTTCAGCTCTTCCTGTCATCGAACAAGCAAGACTGGATCAATCACGGGCATGACCGCTTCCTGGTCTTCAAGGATGCGGTCGTCGAGCTAGGCGCTGGACTCGGTGCGCTTGGCGAGAAAAAGGTCATCAAGCAGACCAGTTTCAGGGTGCTCCCCGGGCATGCTGGGGGGAGATCCGGCTTTCACGGGGCCGAACGCCCGGCCTGTCCGCACGAAGTACTCATCCAGCGATTCCAGCATGGAATCGACCCGAAGAGGTACTGGCCGCCCGGGCGAGCGCCCGAGGATGCGCCATCAGCCGACCCCATTTGACTCCACCCCGACCATCCGGGGGGCCAGGTCATACAGGACGCCCCGCGTGACCTCGAGAACCCCGTAGAACTTGACCTCGCCGGTCGGGCGCGAGGTCCTGGCGAGTTCCCGGCGGGCCCGGATGACGCACGATTCCGTCGCGCGCCCTGTCACCAGCAAGACTCCGTCGGCCCGCGTGATGGCCTCTGACACCCGGTCAGGGTCGCTGACGGTCAGGACGGTCCCGGCGCCCATGTCGAGCAGGGCCTGGCGGTACTGCTCGGGGAAGCGTCCCCCGATCACGGCGATCCCCTTGCCCGCCAGGCTCTCGAGGCGCCCGGCGATCGCCCGGCCACAGAGGCTGCAACCGGAGCCCACCTCCGGCTCGATCCGGTAGAGGGCCTGTGAGGCCTTGGCCAGGTGGCGGCACGATTCCTTCGCACAGATCGTCAGGTACGGGTACGGAGCGGGGGCCTGATCGTCGGCCATCCGGGCCCGGAGCCACGCGAGGTGGTCCTCCATCTTCTCCCGCCGCCCGGTATGCGCTCCCTCGAGGTCCAGCAACCCGATCTCCTCGAGCGCTGCCTGGACGATGTCCAGGTTGCCACATGTGAGCTGGATCTCGGCCAGCTGGAAGCAGGCATGGATGGCCTCTTCCCGGCGTCCCGTCCGCTTGAGGGCCTCGATCTGCAGCGTGTAGCTCTCGACAACGTCCGCGAGTCGGTCCTGGATGGCGTTGCACTCGGCGATGACCCGCCCGAGATCCCCGCGCGCCATCGAGAGGCGGGCCAGCTCGAGCCGCTCATCGATGACGCCATAGATACGGTTGCCGATCGAGGCCGCCTCGAGCAGGTACTCGTGGGCGCGGATCGCCTGATCCGGAACTTCCCGGGCCAGGCGCCGGCCGAGGTAGACGAGGGCCATCTCGTCCTGGCTGTTCAGGGCATTTTTCAAGAGCGTCCAGAAGGCCCGGACTCGCAGGTCGTGGTGCGGTTCCAGGACGACCAGCAGCTGGCCGAGCAGGTCTCCGAGCCGGGCCTTGTGAACCAGTGAGAGGTCCCCGGTGTCGTGGGCCTCGATGAACCAGCGGGCCGCCTCGAGCGGGTTACCGCGCTCCAGCGAGAGAATCCCCTTCTCGAAGAGCGCATCGGCCGCGCGTCGCTGCTCGCGTCCCCAGGCGATCGCCTGGCGGGCCTTCTCGGGCAGCTCGGTCCACAGGTCGGCCTGCCCCTTGTCGAGGACCCCCTGGACCTGGGCGTGGTGCCCCGCTTCCCCGGCCAGCCGGATGTTCAGGTTCCCCGAGACGAGCAGCACGGGGATGCGCGGATGTTGCTGGACGAGCACCTCGAGCGCCTCGAGCCCCTCGCGCGTCGAGCGGTCGCTGCCGCTGAAGCTCACGTCGAGCGTCAGCAGATCCACCTCGCGCTGGTGGACCAGGTAGATGAGGCTCTCGATGGTCGAGGCCTCGAGGATCTCGGGCATCGGCTCGAGGTCGAGCAGGGCGCCGCGCAGCGCCTCGCGGTCGATGGGATCGTCGTCGGCCACCACGATCAGGGGACGGGGTTCAGCCAAGGGACACCTCCTCGAACCGGATGACGAAGCGAGTGCCCCCACCGGGCGGGACCTCGTGCGCGATGTGGCCGCCCATCAGGCGGATGTAGCGGCGGGCGAAGGACAGTCCCACTCCCCAGCCCTTGCGGCTCTGGCTGCGTTGCTCCAGGTGAAAGGCGCGCAGGGTTGCCTCGTCGAGCCCGGGACCGTCGTCCGTCACCGAGAGGGTCACGTACCCCTCGTGGCAGCTGACGTCCAGCGAGACCCGGCCGCCTCCCGGGGGGCGGTGCTCGCTCAGGGCCGTGACCGCGTTGCGCAGCAGGCTGTCGAGCTGGTTGAACAGCACGAGGCGATCGACGCGGATGCCCGCCGGCTCCTGCGGGCCGTTCATCTGCCAGCCGAGCTCCTGGCTGGCGCAGACGATGGTGTAGTCGGCGTCGAGTCGCTCGACGATTTCGCGGACGGGGACGACGCGCAGATCCAGCCGGAGCTCGGCATCGGGAGCGTCGGCCATGGACTGCTGGATCCGGTCGGTGTAGTCGCGGATGTGGTCGGCGACCTGACCGAGCAGCGTGACCTGGGCGGCGAGGCGCGTCCGGTCGTCGGCCGGCATGTCCGGTCGGCGGTCGAGGAGCTTCTGCAGGCTGCTGGCCGGTCCCGAGACCTTGAGCACCATGCCGCGGATGCCATGGTAGATGTCGCGCAGGGCCACGCTGCGGGCTTCCTTCTCGGTGGCCTCCTGGACGCGATGGTGGTAGTCCTTCAGACGCTCGTCGAGGCGAGTCAGGGTGGCGAGGAGATCCTCGATCTCGCTGGAGACCGCTCCGGTGGCCGAGAGGTTCAGGTCCACGAAGTCACGCTCGGTGTAGGTCGCGAGATCCTGCTTGATGGCCTCCAGCGGGGCCACGAGGTGCCGGGTCAGTCGATTCGCGACATGTATCCATATGAGAAATATCGCAATGATGACAATGATGATCCAGGGTGCGGCAGCCC
>JBEIFE010000294.1:0-3297 GCA_040382575.1 Candidatus Sericytochromatia bacterium | reverse complement strand
CACCGGATCCTGGGCCTGACGATCGATGACGAGGGCCGGATCAGGACCACCCGTCCAGCTGCGGGTCAGTACGTGATCGTCGCCCATGTCGGAAATACCCATGCCACGGCCAGCGTGATCGTCGAATCGCAAGGAGGTTCCCGATGAGCCCAGCAACGATCCCTACGCGCCCCCTGTTCCGGGGCCTGGTGGCTAGCCTGCTGCTCGCCGGTTGCTGGCAGGTCAATCCGGCTCAGACACCGAACACGGTAAAGTCATCCCTCACACCCGTGAGCGATCGTTCGGGAATGGCACCGGATGATGGCGGCGACCCCACCCGTCACCACGACTACACCGTCCAGGTGGGGGAGCGCGCCAGTACCTTCGTCTGGATACCGCGCTTCGAGGCCTTTCAACTCCGCGACCCCGCAGGGGCCGGTTACCCTGACCTGCCGACCGGTGCATGGGTTATCAGCCCCCGTGGCGGCTCTGAAGGCATGACATGGACCCGGGAGCGATTCGGTGGCTTTTATGCGGGCAAATACGAGGCAAGCCGGGCGGATGGGAAAGCGTTCGTCGCGGCAGACCAGGTTCCGTGGGGTGACGTGACATGGACGGAAGCGGACCATGCCTCCCGTGAACTGGTCCCTGGAAAGAGTCATCTTATGCGCGGGGATGAATGGACGGCACTTGCCGTCTGGGCCACGATCCACGGCATCGATGTCCGGGGGAACACCGAAAACGGACGGGACGCCCTGGAACCGTCCGTGGTCTTCACGACGATGGACGGTGGCGCAGGATTGACGGGCTCGGGGCGCGTGACAGGCTCGAACCGGGTTCCCACCTCCCACACCGGTGGGGTGGACGGCGTCCTGGACCTCGTGGGTAATCTCCGGGAATGGGATGGCTCGTTGACGATGCAAGACCACGAGTATCTCGTGAATGGCCGGTCGACCGGCCTTGGCGGGACCGCGCCGGGCTATGTGGCCACGCTGCTGCTCGACCCCGTTCTGCGTCGCCAAGGTGTCACGGGCAGCACGAGTTCGGCTCCCTCACTCTTCTTCACGGGCGACGCCTACCATACCTCCGGCTACTCGGCACCAGGCGCTGCCTCTCACGGGACGCCGGCCAGCCCGGAAACCCTGCTCCATACCAACCGGGGTGGCGCCTTCGATCGGGGACACTTCGATGAGCCCGCCCAGGCGGGTCTCTGGTTGCTATGCGTCAATCGTGACGCCAGTTACCATGCGCCTCAGCAAGGTTTCCGCCCTGCCCTTTCCTTCTGATTCCGGGCCGCGATAGCGAAAGGGGAGGCACCCCATCGTGCCTCCCCTCGCTGGACGGACCCGTTTTTCAGCTGACGGCCATCCCGTCCTGTTCCGGTCGGAGTACCTCGAGTGCCCAGTCCCTTGCCGACCTGAACCGGCGGGACACCTGCTGAAAAACGCGTCTCGAGCCGTTTGCCGTCACGATGAGCTTGAATCGACCGGGCAAGCAATCAACGATATGGTTGTGATCCCCGACGGCAACGACCTGGCCCTGGCGCGTGAGCATCCAGGCATAGTCGGAACTGATGGTCAGATGGACGGTCATGGTTTCTCCGGACAGACGACAAGATGGGGTGGATCTGACAGCGAGATGACGTGGTGGCGTGAAACCACCGAACATTTGTCATCATATTGGTATGACAAATGGTAATCAAGACTGTCAGATGATGTTAAGTGACCAAAAAAACCGTCGTCGGGACCAGGTCAGTTCGCGACCCCACCCGAGATGTCGCCCTTGCCCGTACCCGCAGCAGCCGTGGCGTCCGCGCCCGTGGCGCCGAGCCAGCTTTCGGCCCGATAGCCGATGATGCCCACGGCGAAGTGCTTGACACGAACGGTTCGCAGCGTCGGAACATCTCGGACCCAGAAAAAGCGTTTATCGGTGCCCCTGAGGTAGATGAGCTTGCCGGTATCCACCGTGGTCGTTGGAATGACGATGCCGCCAGGCAAGACGGGGTTCCAGCCCGAAGCGCCGGAAGGCGGATCTCCGAACTGATTGTCGGTCGTGACGTCACCACCGATCAGCCCGGTGGTGGTACTGAAGATCTGACCACCCCAAGGATTGGCCAGATAATCCTCACGGCGCTGGGCCCAGGCTGTCTGAAGCTGGGTGATGGAAGGATAGATGAGCATCCTCGCCTGCAACTCGTCGACGAGGCTGACCAGCGCGTTGACCTTCTCCATCGCCTTCGAGGTTCCCGCAGCGATCTTGGTCTGGTTGTAGAGGGCGGTACTGCCCGCCAGGACCACCACACCGATGACGATTGCCAGTGCAACCTCGATCAAGGTGAAGCCCCCCTGGCCCCGACGGACCGAAGGACGGGCATGCAGGTATCGAGAACGCCTGGTCACGAACTCCCCCGGAATGGACGCCTGAGACGTGATCACCATACCACGGTCTTGGACCTCGGTACACCCGTACCGATTCCGTGAGCATCGTTTCCCGGAGCAGGTTGAATGAGCCTCTTATCCGGGTAATTACATGTCAGGGGATCATCACGCCACGTGCCGTTCCGGGGGTGCCTTGCAGGTCCGTCATCAAGCAGGTGAACCGGGTGGCGATCCCACCCCCGTGAGTTCTCTGGCGAGTCTCGCGCTGGAGAATGACGCGCAGCTTTTCTGCCGGGCTGCGCGGATCTACCTCCAGACGCGCCACACGGGGCTGAATACCGGCATGGACGGTATCCTGGCGCCCGCACCCTGGCGTGAACTCGACACGCGCCCTACTCTGGCTCGCTGGCTCGACGCCTCCCGAAGAGCCTTCCTGGCAGGACGCCCGGAAGCCGCCCGCGACGGCTGGGATCTGGCCCTGCAAGCAGCCGAGCGAGCGGGTGACCTGTCCACCGAGGTCGGCATCCTCGTCTGGCTTGGCTCCGTCATTCCTTACCTGCTTCCGACGGAGCTCCTCGCATGGTTCGAACTGCTGAGCTTGCAGGCGCTGGATGCCCGGCAACTCACCCAGGTGAGACATTTCGTCGTCGATGCGCTGAGCCAGGCCTGTCGCCAGGATCCTGCCAGGGGCATCGCGACCCTCGTGGCCTGTGTCGAATGGACCGACCCCGAGACTCGAAGCAAGGGAACTCCCATCTGGAGACATCGTCACCGGATCGTCGCGGAGGTCTCTCAGCGGCTGATGGCGCATCTCGATGCTCACCAGCGACTCAAGAGCCACGCGCCCCGGATCATCGACCTCATCTCACGCTTACCTTCACCCTGGAGAACGTGGGCTTGCATGCCCGGTCATCCGTCCTTCGCGGCGCTCGGACTGAAT
>JBEIFE010000293.1:0-3315 GCA_040382575.1 Candidatus Sericytochromatia bacterium | reverse complement strand
CGGGGCTCGCATGCTCCCCTAGGTGCACTTCTTCGAGCGCCTCTTTCTGGACTTCCCGGACCCTGGACGCGCCGCCTCGGGCGTGAGTGGCCCCATATTGTCTACCCGCCCCCCCCCATCCGGGGGGGGGCCGGCGCGGGACTCTGATGACTACTTGGCGGCCTGATCCACCGTCCCCGTCGAGGAAGCCGTCTCAGGCACGACGCAACCGGAAACCGCGAACAGGGCAACCACGCACGCCACGATGAGGCTGGAAATCTTCACGAGGGACTCCTTTAAGCGTACAAGCTAGGGAAACCGACCTCTCAACGGATAGCGCATCCTAGGTTCAAGATCAAGCCTGTTTGCACAGGATTCGAGCCCAGAACGGGAGAACGAGCCCCAGGACGAGCTCATGTTCAAGGTGGCCCGCGACCCGAGGGTGACCCGGGTGGGGAAATGCCTGCGCCGCACCAGCCTCGATGAGTTGCCGCAGCTCTGGAACGTCATCCGGGGTGAGATGTCGCTGGTCGGGCCTCGACCACCCTTGCCCCGCGAGGTGGACCGCTACGCCCCGCACCACCACCAGAGACTGCACGTGCTCCCCGGGATGACGGGCCTGTGGCAGGTCAGCGGCCGAGCCAGCATCCGTGACTTCGAGGACGTCGTGCGGCTCGACCTGGAATACATCCGCAACTGGTCGATCGGCCTCGACCTGTGGATCCTCCTGCGGACCCTGCCCGCCGTGGTCCGCGGGACCGGAGCGTCCTAGGGTCTGCACCAGGAACCGGACGTTGCATCAGGAGCGATAGACCTCGCCCCTCTAGAATCAAGCGCTCCGTCGCTTGGACGACTCGGTGTACCACATGGGCGTCCAGGCGATTGCGCATGAGTACGGAGATCTTTCAAGAACCTCGGTGAGTATTGAAGCTGCCAGTGCCTCACAGGCCCAATTCAGCTTTCAATTGCGCATGAGTGACGAGCCCTTCCTGAGCGATGGACTGGATGGCTTCATCGACGGCCTGGCGATCATCGAGTGTGAAGGGTTCGTCGTCGAGGGAAGCCTGCCGCAGCAACGGTGGCAAGGACCTGGCCTGCTTGGCAATCAGATATCCGATGAAGTCGGCGACCTCGGCCAGCAGGGCCGGGTCAAGACCGCTTGCCATCGCATTCAGGTCGATCTGCTCTGACATGGCCATCGCCTTCGCTCCTTCCGGATGTCTCCCCGGGACCATCATACCCGCTCGAGCAATGGGCGCGATCGCCCGAATCTGTCGCTCCCACACCCGTTCGTGACCATGCACCTGCCACCGCCCAGTGGAACGATTGATGTAGCATGCAAAACGTGCCACCCTTTCGAACCGGACAACACTCCATCCGGATCAATGACCAGTGGCGCATCTGTTTCGTTTGGCGCGACGACGGGCCGCACGCGGTCGAGATCGTCGATTATCACGAGAAAGGAGACATCCGTGAGTGAAACCATCGAACGACTGCCTCCGGTTCATCCAGGGGAGATTCTTCGCGAAGAATTTCTCGTGCCGCTGGGCATCAGTCAGCAACTCCTGGCACGGGAGACGGGTCTGCCGATGTCCCGGATCAATGCGATCGCGCGAGGATATCGGGGGATCAGCGCCGAGACAGCGCTCCGGCTGGGGAAATTCTTCGGCATCGAGCCCCGCTTCTGGCTGAATCTACAGAACCGTTATGACCTCGAAATGGCAGAAGACACGCTGGGCGATCGTCTCGAACGCGAAGTTCGCCCACTCGGACAGGCCGGCTAATGACCATGAGGGTTCACATTCCCCACAGCTGAGCCACCTCCCTGGATCGGCGCGATCGCCCTCCTGACCCATCCCCTGACCGCCCGTTTGTGATCGATCGCACAGTGAGTCATCTCCTGTTATGTAAAATGAAACCTGGGAGACTCCAAGAACGACGCCGTCGGAGCCTTGATGCGCATCCAGGAAATCGAGATCGACAACTTCAAGAGCTTCGCGCGCCCGACGAAGATCCCCTTCCTGGACGGCTTCACGGCCATCACCGGGCCGAATGGCTCGGGAAAGAGCAACATCATCGACTCGGTGCTGTTCGGCCTGGGCCTCTCGAGCACCCGGACCATGCGTGCCGAGAAGCTCACGGACCTCATCCACCTGGGTTCGCGTAAGCGCGAGGCGCGCGTGACGTTGCGCTTCGGAGACGGCCAGGGCCAGTCCCTCACGGTGGCCCGCCGCCTGCGCGAGACCGAATCCGGCTACCAGAGCACCTACTACCTCGACGGGAAGGTCTGCACCCTGGGCGAGTTGCACGCGACGCTCGCCCTCCACAACGTGAGTCCCAACGGCTACAACGTCGTCATGCAGGGGGACGTGACGCGCATCGTCACGATGACGCCCTTCGAGCGCCGCAAGATCATCGACGAGATCGCAGGCGTGGCCGAGTTCGACTCGCGCGTCGCCCAGGCGCAGGCGGAACTGGCCAAGGTCGACGAGCAAGAGCAGGCGAGCGCCCTGCTGGCCTCCGAGATCGCCGATCGCCTCCAGGTGCTGGCCGGAGAGCGCGACCACGCCCTCAAGTACCAGGCCCTGCGCGACGAGCGCGCCGGCCTCGAGCGCATCCAACAGCTGACGCAGGCCTGGGAGTTCCAGGAGAAGGTCCGCGGTCTCGAGGACACCATCGCCGCCTCGCGCGACCGCGAGCAGGTCCTGAACACGCGCATTCAAGAGGCCGAGGCCGAGGTCGCCCGTCGCAAGGCCGCCTACGACGAGCTCCAGGCCCGCATCCAGGACCTGGGCGCCCGCGAGCTCGATGCCCTCGGCGTGGCCATCCAGGAGACCCGGGGCGCCATCGCCTCCGAGCAGGCCACCGCCGGCGTTCTCGAGAACCGCCGCCACGAGCTCGACCGCGCCGATGCCCGCGAGGCCGAGTCCCGCGGAACGGAACTCGCCCGCGGCGAGGAGCTTGTCCAGCGCCGCCGCACCGCGGAAGCCGATCTCGCCCGCCACGGCCACGAGATCATCGAGGCCCATGCCGTCTGGAAGGCCGCCCACGACGAGCTCTCGAAGCTCTATGCCGACCACGCCGAGGTCGCCGAGCGCGCCACGGGCCTGCGTCGCGAGCTCAACGAGGTCAAGGATCGCTACAACGAGCAGGTGCGGACCCGCCTGCAGCTCGTCGACGAGACGGGCCGGGCCGAGGAGCGCCTGACCCAGGTCCGGCAGGGCCTCGAGGCCGACCGGGAGACCCGCAAGGGTCTCGCGAAGGAACGGGATGCGCTCGAATCGGATCTCGCGGGCGATCGCGAGACGCTCACGCTCGTCGATGCCGAACGCCAGG
>JBEIFE010000292.1:0-3315 GCA_040382575.1 Candidatus Sericytochromatia bacterium | reverse complement strand
CTGTCCACCTCGTCGACGATGGCGAAATTCAGCGGACGCTGGACGCAGTCCGGCAGCGTGGTCGCCATGTTGTCGCGCAGGTAATCGAAACCGAGCTCGTTGTTGGTCGCGTAGGTGATATCGGCTGCATAGGCGATGCGACGCTGGTGCGGCATGAGGTGGTTCTGGATGAGGCCCACCTCGAGCCCCAGGAACCGGTAGAGTTGCCCCATCCATTCACTGTCACGGCGTGCCAGGTAGTCATTGACCGTGACAACGTGGACGCCCTTGCCCGTGAGCGCATTGAGATAGGCAGGGAGCGTCGCGACCAGGGTCTTGCCCTCCCCCGTACGCATCTCGGCGATCTGCCCCCTGTGAAGGAAGATGCCGCCGATGAGCTGGACATCGAAGTGGCGCATACCGAGCACGCGGCGAGAGGCTTCGCGGACGACGGCAAAGGCCTCGGGCAACAGGCGATCGAGAAGCTCGCCATCGGCCAGACGTTTGCGAAACTCGTCAGTCTTGCCGCGCAGGGCCTCGTCCGAGAGGCCGAGCACCGATTCCTCGAGCTCGTTGATCTTGACGACAAGCGGCCGCACCGCTCGAATCTTGCGCTCGTTGGCATCCCCGATCAGGCGACCGATCAGCTTCAGCATGAAAAGTTCAGGCTCCTCGACTCTCGCGTGTCCCGCGGCAAGCCCGCGAGGCGAGCGCCATTATACCACGCCCGCATGAGGGCCTCGTTGACCGTTCCACGCGCGAATTGTAGAATGATGCTTCATCTTCTTCGGCAGTACCGGCCGCCTTGCCGAGCGGCCCCCCGGCTCGATGGTGGTCCTTTCGGGAGCTACCGGAGTCGTCCAATCTGGAGCATTGTTCATGAAGGCCAAGATTCATCCCCAGTACCAGGAAATCGACGTCACCTGCGTCTGTGGCAACAAGTTCAAGACCGGCTCGACCAAGCGAGAGATCCGGGTCGAGATCTGCTCGGCTTGCCACCCGTTCTTCACGGGCACCCAGAAGATCGTCGACACCGAGGGCCGCGTCGAGCGCTTCATGAAGAAGTACAACCTCAAGACTGCCTCGGCGACCAAGTAACCACGCATCGTGGCTTGCCGTCCGTCCGGGAATCCGCACGGACGGCTTTTCTTTTGCCTGATCACGAGGCCTGGCGGGTATGGTGAAGCCATGCGGTGTCACCCCGAGGAGGCCACATGACCGGACGTCGAGCCCGAACGGGCAGCTCGCTGCTGGCCTTCGGCATCCTGTCGGCCTGCGTGGTGGCATCCCCCCCTGCATCTCCCTCGACGAGCGCAGCGCGCCCGCCGGAGGCTCCGGCCCGGGTCCAGCCCCCAGCCCATGAGGGACAGCTGGTTCTCAAGATTCGCTGGCCCGGGCGAACCCCGCAGTTCATCCCGATCGGCACGCGTCGCCTCGAGATCGAGGTCTTCCAGCGCGGAGAGCGAATCACTGGACCGGTGGTGGCCACCGAGGGCACCGATGTGCGCATCCCGGGGCTTCCCGCTGGCCGTCTCGATCTGACAGCCCGGGCCTATGACTCCCCGACCACGGGCGGTCGTCTCCGGGCGACGGGCACGGCGTCGGTGGAGATCCTGCCGAATCGCCTCAACCCGGGGCGAATCACGCTGCAACCGAGCGTGCCACTGGCCGTTCTCGATACCTTCCCGCCCAGCCTCATCCCGGGGACGGGCCCCAAGAGCCAGCTCAATGCGCGGGTACAGGGATTCGATCTGGTCTCCAGCCGCGACATCCAGGTCTACGTCGGCGACACCCTCATCCCCAATGGCGAGATCCGGGATGCCCAGGGGCGCAGCCCCTCCGGCCCCATCTGGCAATGGATCAACCACCTGAACCCGGACCAGCCGGCCTACGTGGCCATCCGCACGCCACGAGACATCGACAGCGGTCCCGTCCGGGTCGTGGCAGGGCCCTACGAGGCCACCGGTGAGAAAACCTTCACCCCGGTGGGCTCCGTGAGCCTGCGCATCCCCTCGGTCCGGCTCATCCCGGGCGAAGAGTTCCGGTTCGAGGTCGACACCTATGACCGTGCGGGGAAACTTCTGCCGTGCCCACCCGAGGACCTCGAATGGCGGATCCAGGATGAAACGTGCATCGGGAATCGGTGTGACGACAACGACGCCGCCCGCGTGAACTCGGGTCTCGTGCGCGCGGAACTGGACATCGGGTGGTTCTCGAACGGAAAAAATGTCACCCCGAAGGGTGACGTCATCGGTATCGCGACCTTGCGCGTGGGTAACCTCTATTGCCTCGCCACGGCCTCGATCACGGTCGTGGGGCCCTGAAGCCCGCTTCGATCGCGATCGGAACCGTGAAGCCGGACACCCGTGAACGCGTCAGCGCTCCGGGGCTCCCTGGGCCACCCAGTCGTAGAGCACCTTGAAGTCCGCGGGATTCTCGTCCAGCGCCATCGGCTTGCCGAGTGAGTTGCTCGTTTCCCCCGTCACATCCTTCTGGGGAGGCATGCGGCGATCGCCGAGCACCTCCAGGTCGGGGGAGATGCGCCAGCGACGATTCCCGTAACCGATCCAGGTCGGCATCCGGGCGTCGATACCCGGGCGCGATCGCCTCACGAGCGGCGACAGGGCCGGATTACCCGGTTCGACCAGGTACTCGATGGGGTTGTAGAAGACGGACTCCGTCACGAGATCGGCATAGGATGCCACCGGCAGGTTCTTGCGTTCCGGATCCGTGGCCCCGTGACAGGTCAGACAGCCGTTACGCTCCATCCACGGGCGGATATCAGCCTCGTAGGTTCGACGCGGATGTACGGATGGCGTGGAGACCTCCGGAGGGTCGACCGCTGCTCCGTCGGGCCACCGGAAAGCCGCACCACCGTGATACCGCTGGTCCTCGAGGGCCGCCTTCACCCACAGGACACTGCCGGAGGCCAGCGGAGCGGTGAAGGAGATCTCGACCTGACCATCGATCCGATCCCGGACCGCCGGATCCGTCTGGAGGCCGTTGTTCGCCCCCTCATCGGCCGGGGCGAAGCCGGTGGGCTTGCCGAGCACGCTGGAGGGAAGCAGGAAGCTCCGGACCCGCCGATTGCCCGTGGGCTCCCGGAAGCTCTCGAATGGCCGAAACCCGGAATCTCCCGGCGCCTTGATGAAGAGCCAGAGGTCCGTCTGAACGGGCTTACCCTGCCCATCCGTGACCTCGAAAGATGCATTTCCATCCGTGAAGTCCGCAAGACGGATGGACAGCGGACTCTCGGTGAGGTCACCGGCAGGAGCGGGGGACATCCCGGAAGGCCCGACCGAGGGCCCCGTGGAGCCCACCACCGAGGGCCCCGTG
>JBEIFE010000291.1:0-3325 GCA_040382575.1 Candidatus Sericytochromatia bacterium | reverse complement strand
GAAACGGGGATCCGAAAGGCTTTCGAGCAACGAGCGCTGCTCGTCGTCATCTCCGTCCGAGCCTTCCTGATCGAGCCACAGGACCGTGACCCGACGGTCGTAGAGCTTGACCTCGTCCACCTGCGCTTCCGTCACGCTGAGGGCGCTGGCCAGTTCCTGATTCGACGGCTCTCGACCCAGCTCCTGGATCAGCTTGGCCGCGACCTGCGACAGGCGGTACGAGAGCTCCTGGAGGACCCGTGGACCGCGCAGCAGATTCTGGCGATCGCGCAGGTAATGCCGGATGTGGCCCGTGATGAAGTGGACGGCATACGTCTTGAACTCGGTATTGTGCCCGGTCTCGTAGCGTTCGATGGCCTCGAGGAGACCAATGGAGCCGACCTGGACGAGGTCCTCCACGGGATCCGTGCTGCGACGCGCGAGGCCTCGCGCGATCTTCTTCACGAGTGGAAGGAATTCGTTGACGATCCGCTCTTTTTCACGAGGGGTGGCACTCTTGAAGGCCTTTTCCACGAGTAACCCCCATTCAGAAGCGGGCACACCATGCCCTCATCGGTGTTATCGTGCTGTTACCTGGAAACCTTGCGTGAAGGATTGTGAAGTTCAGGAGCGACGCAGGCGCGGATCGAGCCAGGTCAGCACGACATCCGTCAGCAGCGTCGCGACGACGATGGCCGTCGCCCCGAACAGGACCGTGCCCATCAGCATCGGGGCATCCAGACTGGCGATCGCCTCGAACGCCCCCTGACCCAGGCCGGGCCAGCCGAAGATCGTCTCCGTCACCATGGCCCCCCCCAGCAGGTGGCCCAGATCGGTCCCCAGTGCCGTCACCATCGGCAGGCTCGCATTGGGCAGGGCGTGACGGGTGACGATCGCGGCGGGAGAAAGGCCCTTGGCTTTACCGGTGCGAATGTACTCCTGACGCATCACCTCGATCAGCTGGGCGCGCAGCAGCCGGGCATAGTAAGCCATCCCTCCCGTGCCAAGGGTGATCGCGGGCAGGACCAGGTGGCGCCAGGTTCCGTTGCCGCCGAGCGGCAGCCAGCCCAGCCGGTACGAGACGACGTAGATCAGCATCATGCCGAGCCAGAACGTTGGGACGCTCACGGCTCCGGCGGCCAGGACCAGGCCGATCCGGTCGCCCGCACGTCCGGGCCGTAGTCCCCCCGTCAGGCCAAGGAGCCCCCCGATGGTCAGGCTCACCGAGAGCGCTGCCCCCGTGAGCGTCAGGGTCGCGGGGAATCGCTCCAGCAGCTGCGCGAGTACGGGGCGTCCCGTGACGAGGGATTCGCCCCAGTCTCCGCGCAACAGGCCGCCGAGAAACTGGACCAGCTGGATCGGCAGCGGCGCGTCGAGCCCGAGGCCCTGCCGGATCCGTGCGATCGTCTCGGCATCAGCCTGAGCCCCCGCGATGGTACGAGCCGGATCCGCCGGCAGCACGCGGAGCAGCAGGAACGTCAGCGTCGCGACGCCCAGCCAGACGCCCAGCGCACCGAGTAATCGTCCGAGGGGACGTTTCATCGGGTGTTCTCCAGGTCGATGCCCTCCAGGTCGAGGGGCCAGACGGGGTGCATCCGCCAGCGGCGAACCCGCGGCTGCACGATCACGCATCGCAGCGGGTGGATGAGGGGCACGACCGCCGTGCGCTCGAGCAAGCGCTCCTCCGCTCGACGCCAGGCCACGGCGCGCTCACCGGGGGCGACGGCAAGCGTGCCGATCTCCAGCAGGCGATCGAGAGGAGCATCCGACAGGAAGGTGCGGTTCAGGGCATTCACCGGCTGGATGGCCGAAGTCGAGAACAGCGGGACCAGGAAGTTTCCGGCATCCGGATAGTCGGCCGTCCAGTTCCCCGTGAAGCATGGCGCCTGATTTTCCCGACCGACACAGGCCAGGAAGGCGGGCAAGGCCAGTGATCGGATCCGGACCCGGATCCCGACCTGGGCCAGATCTTGCTGGAGAGCCTGGGCGACGCGCAGCGGCGTGGCGGAGCTCGAGGTCACGAGCTCGGTCTCCACGCCCGCTGGATGTCCTGCCTCGCGTAGCAGCCGGCGGGCCCGGTCGAGATCCGGGCGAATGCTGCCAGATGCCAGGCCCGGGGGCTGAAGACCCGGGGGAACGAAGCGCGCGGCAGGCCGACCGCGACCGTTGTACAGACGGACCAGGCGGCTTCGGTCGATCGCCGCGAAGGCGGCCTGCCGCACGCGCGGGTCGTCGAAGGGGGGCATCCGCGTGTTGAGGCCCAGGTAATGTACGGCCAGGTCGGGGCCCTCGTGAACACCCGCCGCAAAGCGCGGATCGGGACGTAGACGGGCGAACTCGGCTCCCCCGATCGCGCGCAGGACCCCGATGGCATCGATCTCCCCGCGCTCGAATCGCATGGCCTCGAGTGCTTCCGTCAGCCCCGTGACCACCTCCAGACGATCGATCCGGAGGTTCGTCGCCAGCGGCGAGCCCGGGACGCGCTCCAGCACGACGGGTTCACCGAGCCGATGCGACACGAGGCGCATCGGCCCCGAGCCCGCGGGCAGGTGGTCCCAGGAGCGGCCCGGCGGCGTGTCGCGAGGGACGATCCCGCCGAAGCTCGTCGCGACCCGGGCCAGGAAGCTCGCATCCGGGCGTTCGAGGTCGATCCGGACGGTCCGGGCGTCCAGGGCCATCACTCCGGGGAGGGCCATGCTCCTGCCCGCGAGGCGTTCCCCGGCCCCCCGGATGTCCTGGAAGAAGCTCGCTCCGCTCGCGTGGGTGTCGGGGTCGAGCAGACGGCGGAAGGTGCCCACGACGTCCGTCGAGTCGAGTGGTCGCCCGTCATGGAAGCGCAGGTCGCGGCGCAGCGTGAAGACCCAGCTTCGCCCCCCCTCGCGCGGCTCGAACCGTTCTGCCAGGGCGGGGACTGGACGGGCTCGTTCGTCGAATCCGACCAGCGTGCCATAGCAGGCGTGGCTCAGGGCGATCGCGCTGACGCTGGAGGCGATCGCCGGGTCCAGGGTGCCCGGGAGATCTTGCAAACCGATCCGCAGGGTCCGCACGTGCGCGGCCCGGGATGGAGCGGGCCAGATGGTGCCGATCCCGCTGACCATCAAGATGAGCGTGACCAGGGCCTTTCCGCGACTCACGGGGTGGTTTCCCTCTGCTGCACGCGCCAGGCCGTGAAGTCCCGTCGGATGACCCCCGGAAAGCGATCGGCCACGACTTCCATGGCGGCTTGCAGACCGCCCTGGATCGTCTGGCGCATGACGGCCTCCGGGGCCCATGACCACGGCGGGGTCAGCATCAGTTCGACCTCGGCGTGGGCCAGGCAGACCAGACGTGTGTCATCACCGGCCGT
>JBEIFE010000290.1:0-3329 GCA_040382575.1 Candidatus Sericytochromatia bacterium | reverse complement strand
TCGGCGGGCACCATGCGGTTGACAAGGCCCCACTCGAGGGCCTGGGCGGCCGGGATGCTGTCACAGAGCCACAGGATCTCGCGAGCCCGGCGATCGCCTACCATGAGCGGCAACCACTGGGTCGCGCCGCCGGCCGGCACCGAACCGCGCGCCGTACCCACCTGCCGGATCACGACGTGTTCGGCGGCGATCGCGAGGTCGCAGCACATGTTGAACTCGTTGCCCCCTCCGACGGTCATCCCGTTCAGGCGGGCGATGGTGGGCTTGCCGATGTTGCGCAGTTTCTCGAGGGCCTCGATGAAGGCCCCCATCCACTTCCAGTAATCCTGGGGGCGAGCGTAGAAAGATTCCTGCTCGTCGAGATCGGCCCCCGTGCAGAAGGCCTTTTCCCCGGCTCCCGTCAGCACGACGACACGGACGCGGTCGTCCCAGCTGGCGTCCTCGAAGGCACGCGTCAGCTCGCGCAGGGTGCGGAAGTCGAGAGCGTTGTAAACCTCGGGGCGATGAATGGTGATGGTCGCGCGGTGATCGGTCTTCTCGTACCGGATACGTGCGAATTCGAATGAAGTGGCCGGTTCAGCGTGGGGGTACTCGAGACTCACGCGACGGGCTCCGGTGCACGGGCCACGTCGGCGATCGCGAAGCTGACGATTCCTCTGGCGAAGCCCATGAGGTTCTTGCCCGCGGCTCGGTTCTCGGGGGACGCCATCGCGGCATCGAAGGACGCCGTATCGGCGAAGTGCAGCTCGGCAATCATGTAGTAGGGCGCGGGGCCCATCGGAGAGTCGCTGAAGCGGTTGACGACCACGTCGAGCAGTCCCGGGACCTGCCGGATTAGCGGTACGTGGGTTTCCCAGTAGGCCTTCTCGAAGGCCTCGACATCTTCCGGACGGGTGTAGAAAGCCACCAGCTTGCGCACCTGAAACGCTCCTTCGCGATTTCCCCGGCCACGTCGCCGGAGACGAACCCGGGCCGCACGGCGATCGGGGATGAAAACGGACGGGCGTCATCATACGAACGACGGTCATCCGAGTCAAACCACCCGGGCATCCCACCCGGGCCTCATCGTGTGGCCGGGATTCAGGACGGACTGGTATACTTCCGGACGCACGGTCGTCATCGAGGAGAGCGCCATGTCGGGAGAATGGACCCACCGCGAGATCCTGCAACAGTTCGCCAGCTGGAAGCTTCTGCGGGAGCATCTGCGGGCCGACATCATCTTGCCGACGACCCCGACTCGCCATGTCCTGATGGTCGGCTGCGGTTCTTCACTCTGGGCTGCCACGTGGGGGGCTTGGTGGTGGTCGAGTGGTCTTGCCATCCAGGCCAGAGCCCTTCCTGCCTCTCTGCTCTGGCGTGATCCGGAGATGGCTCTCGATGGCCTCGAATCTCCGCTCCTGCTGGCCCTGTCGCGAACCGGTGAAACCACCGAGGTCCTGGAGGCCATCGCCTCCTATCGGCGCGTCATCGGCACCCATGGCACCGTCTGGGGCCTGACGTGCGAGCCAACGTGTCGTCTGGTCGAGGCGAGTGACCGGGCCATCATCCTGCCCGTGCAGGAGCGGAGCGTCGTGACGACGTCGGCTCAGACATCCTCGCTGCTCGCCCTCTGGGACTGGGCCCGTCAGAACGGCTGTGCCGTCCCCGAACTACCGGGCGATCGCGAGATCGACATCCAGGAAGCACGGTTTCATGCCCTTGAACCTCGCCTGGCCCACCTTTCGGCGAATGAAAGTCTCACGCACCTCGTGATCCTGGGGTCCGGCGCCGACCACGCCATCGCCGCGGAAGCGGCACTCAAGTTCCGCGAGATGGCCCTGGATGTAGCGGTCGAAGCCCTGCCAACCTACGAGGTCAGGCACGGTTACCGGGCGGTCGTGGGTGCCTCGACGCTCGCCATCTGGATCGAAAGGGAGGGCGAGGAAGCCGTCCTGGCAGACCTCGTAGCCTCCGGTGCCACGGGCCTTATCATCGGCGAGCGGGTTCGCCTCGTGACGGCTGCAGGTGAGGAAGACTGGGGGCCCTGGAGCGATGCGCGCGGTCCATGGCGAGGCGTCTGTGCCCTTCCCCTCATGCATGCACTTGCCTATCACCGGGCTTTGCATCGCGGCCTGGACCCGGATTCTCCGCGTCAACTGACGCGGACGGTCCTCCTGTGACGGGGGGTCTGGCATGCCCCTGGTAAGTGCCCTTCCCCTCTTGCAGGCGGCGCGCGAGGGTCGATATGCCGTGGGAGCCTTCAACGCACAGAATCTGGAATTCGTGCAGGGCATTCTCTCGGCAGCCGAGGCGCTGGAGTCACCGGTCGTGCTGCAACTCAGCTCCCGGACCATCCAGTACGGAGGCATGGCGACGCTGACGGCCATGGCGCGGGCAGCTGCTCAGGAAGCCCGGGTCCCCGTTGCCCTGCACCTCGACATGGCCGGATTCGAGATGAATGTCCGGGCCCTCGCTGCCGGCTTCACTTCCGTGATGGTCACGGGCTCGAACCAGCCGTTCTCCATGCATGTCGAGGAGACTCACCGCGTCGTCGAGGTGGCCCACGCCCTGCAGGTTCCCGTTGAAGGCGAACTGGGTGTCCGCGGGGAAGCGCAGGGCGATCACGCGATCAACAACCGACTCGATCCCGACCTCGCCCGGAAGTTCGTGACGCTCACGGGCATCGATGCCCTGGCGGTTCCTCCGGCAAAAATGCAATCGCGTCCTGAAGCCCCGCCACACCTCGACCGCGATCGGTTGAGGGCCATCGCTGACACGTGCGGTGTCCCCCTCGTCCTCCACCATGCCTCCCAGCTTTCCGAGGACGAACTGCGTCAGGCGATCGCTGCCGGGATTGCCAAGGTGGCCATCGGAACCGAACTGATGATCGCCTTCACCCGGGCCGTGAGAGAGGCTTCCGTTCGAGACCCGGACGAGATCGATCCCCGGATCTTGCTCGCGGCGGGGCGAAGTGCCATCCGGGACCTCGTGACCTCGCGTATCCGCGTGTTCGGAAGTGCTGGAAAAGCCTCACCGGGAATGAAGATCCTGGCATGATGGGCACCCTGACTTGACATGGGGACGTTATTTCTCCCCCTTCTCCGGGTTCAAGAAGATCACGGAGAGGAGGTCATCGATGGACAAGGAAACGGGGATACCCGGGGACGACTGGTCCTTCCTTCAGGACAGCGCCCATCATCCGGATCCCGATACCTCGGACTGGCGATTCCGCAAGCTGGAATCCCACGCGTCAAACGAATCTCGCCTGCTCTCGCGAGCCACACGCAGGAGATTCTCTTCGACAAGCGTGCAGGCGCCCCCCCTGGAAGAGCGACTCGAACAGCTCGGCT
>JBEIFE010000289.1:0-3331 GCA_040382575.1 Candidatus Sericytochromatia bacterium | reverse complement strand
GGTCCGGTCCTATGACATCGGGCGGAGCAAGGTCACCCGCGCCGAGGGTGGAGACGGTAGCTACATCTACTTCTATGCGAATGGCAAGTACATCCAGACGAACATGCCCTACGTGGTAGAAGCGCGCTAGGATCGTTCTTCGATCCAGACCTCGACCTCCGGGGGAACAGGCATCACCGAGAGTCGGGGCAGTCGAACGAGGTCGAAAGCGTTCCAACCTGCAGCCTTGAAGTCGGCAAGTCGGACGTGGCGAGATAGCGCGCGGACCGGCGTGAGGGTCACCATCGCGTGCTTGCCAGAGGGATCGGATGGGTCTGCGACGGGCTCACCGGCAGCCTCGGCCAGACCGACCACCGCCTTGATGTTGCCGCTGTGGTAGATGTAGCACCGGTCGCCCGGACGGATGGCCCTCAGGTGTCGCTGAGCGAGTGCGTTGCGAACGCCGTCCCAGTTCGTTTGCCCATCGGACAGAAGCGTCTCGAAGGCGTAGGTCTCGGGTTCGGTCTTGAGTAACCAGGTGGCCATCGTGCGATCGTCCTTTCCGGAAATTTGCCCGGGGGCAAGCGCTCCCGCCGTCATCGTAACATCGAGAGGAGAATCCCCATGGCGCTCGACGTGACCCTCGTGGACGTGTCCTTCCTGCCGGGTTCGGAGGGGCGTGACGGCGTGCTGGCCCGACCGGAGGGTGAGCATGCGTATCCGGCAGTCGTCCTGATCCAGGAGTGGTGGGGGCTCGAACCCCATATCCTGGACCTGTGCAAAAAACTGGCTGCCGAGGGCTTCGTGGTACTGGCACCGGACCTATACCACGGTGAAGTGGCCGATCATCCGGAAGAGGCCGAACGCAAGATGATGGCCCTCCGCATGGACGCAGCCATCGACGAGATCGCGCACGCGGTCGCATACCTGAAGGTGCGTCCGGATGTGTCTCCGCGGAAAGTCGGAATCGTGGGGTTCTGCATGGGGGGACATCTCACATGGAAAGCAGCCGAACGCCTCGGTGACCATCTCCAGGCGATCGCCCCCTTTTACGGCGGCGGATATGCCCCCACGAAGGACGAGATCAGCCAGATCGACGCCCCCGTTCTGGCCGTCTGGGCCGAGAACGACGGCTGGATCCCCACCGAAAGTCGCGAGCACATCGCGCACCTGCTGGAAGAAACGGGACGCGTTCACGAGGTCTGGGTTGCCCCTGCCGAACATGCCTTCATGAACGATACGCGACCGAGGTATGACGAGGCCTGCGCAAAGATCGGATTCGAGAAGCTGACAGGCTGGTTTCATCGCCACCTGTCGTGATCGCCTCATGGCACCTCTTTTGCAAACGTGATATAATCGGAGCTTACCGCTACGATGGAAAGCCTCCGGTGGACCGGATCTGGGCGTCGAGCCGTCATGCGGTGACCCGGGCGATCAGCGCCCAGAAACAGGACCGATGACCACGACCACCCCCCCCGCCTCGTTCGCCGACCTCGGCGTTCGTCCCGAGATGCTGGACGCCCTCGCTCGCCAGCAGATCGAGGTGCCTACCGAGGTCCAGTCCGAGGCCTGGCCCCGGGTTCTTTCCGGACAGGACTGGATCGTCCAGTCCCGCACGGGCAGCGGCAAGACGCTCGCCTTCATGCTTCCTCTGCTGCAGGGACTGACGGGTGAAGGTAGCGGCGTCGAGGTCCTCGTCGTCGTCCCCACCCGCGAGCTGGCTCACCAGGTGGCCGCCGTGGCCGGCAAGATGGGTCGTACCATCGGCGTATCCGTGGCCACCCTGACGGGTGGCGAGGCCTATCGCGACCAAGGCCGCGCCCTCGACCGCGGAGCCCGTATCGTCGTCGGTACTCCGGGCCGTCTGCTGGACCACCTCAACCGCGGCTCGCTCGACCTGTCGGGTTGCCGCACCGTGGTCCTCGACGAGGCGGACGAGATCCTCGACATGGGCTTCCAGGAAGACCTCGAGAAGTTGCTGGGCGCCCTGCCCGTCAAGCGCCAGACGCTGCTCTTCTCGGCCACCTTCGACGAGCGGGTGGAACGTGTCGCCAGCGGATACATGCGCTCGCCGGGGCGCCTCGCGCTCAGCAGCGGTGTCGCCGCCTCGACCACGCTCGTGCACCAGGTCCTCGAAGTTCACGCCAATCAGAAGGTCGAATGTCTGGTCAACTGGCTGCATGTGACGCAGCCGACGCTCGTGGTGGTGTTCTGCCACACCAAGGCAACCACGGCCGAAGTGGCCTCCCGTCTGAGCCGTGAAGGCTTCCGGGCAGCCCACCTGAGCGGTGACCTCGCCCAGGCGGCTCGCCACTCCACGCTCGAAGCCTTCCGCCGTCGGGAAGTCCCGATCCTCGTCGCGACCGATGTGGCCGCCCGCGGTATCGACGTGCGCGGTATCAGCCACGTCGTGAACCTCGACATGCCCCGGGGCGCCGAGACCTACGTCCACCGCTCGGGTCGCACGGGCCGAGCCGGTCAGGACGGTATCGTGGTGAATCTCGTCACGCCGCACGACCGCTCGAAGATCCGGAATCTCGAGCGCGAGGGGAACCTCCGGTTCGAGCGTCACGACCTTCCCTCGGCAGCCCGCGTCGCGGAGGTATCACGCCAGCGCCTGTTCCAGGATCTCGCGATCCGTATCGAAGCCGACGAACCGGGCTCTTTCCGCGAACTCGCTCGCGAGTTGACGGCCAACCTCGATGCAGAGGGGGTCGTGGCCTGCCTTCTCGAGGACTGGCACACCGCCACGGGTCGCCTCTCGCTCGGCCACGAAGTCGCTAGCCCGAGCATGGACAGGCGCGATCGCCCCGGTAGAAAGCCGATGTCACGGGAAGGCGAATTCGCCCCCAGACCGCGCCGCGAAGGGGCGGAATCTCGTCCGGAACGTCCCGGACGTGGACGCTGGGCCGCCGAGGGGGACCAGGGCAGACCGGCACGCGAACCGAGGCGTCAGGGCGCACGGACCGTGGAAGAAGGGATGAGCCGGATCCGCCTCGACATGGGAAAATTCGAGGTCAAGGGCCCAGGCCATCTGGTCCGTGTCATCTGCGAGGGCGCCAGCATTCCGGGTTCCGCGGTGGGCATGATCGCACTCCAGCCGAAGCAGTGCTGGATCGACGTCAAGTCCGAAGTTGCAGATCGCGTGGTTCAGGCACTTGGCAAGCACGTCGATGAGAAGGGGCGGACCTGGTCGGCCCGCCAGATCTGATCGAGGCTGGCACTCGTGTGAGGCTCAGCCTCCCACGAGTGCCACGAGCTGTGTTCGGAACTGGTTGACGGTGAACATCAGACATTCGAGCGAGATCTGCTGGATCTCGTCGAGTTCGCCTGCGTCACGGGCACCCTCGAG
>JBEIFE010000288.1:0-3332 GCA_040382575.1 Candidatus Sericytochromatia bacterium | reverse complement strand
GCTCCAGTATTTCGAGGGAATTCCCGGCGATGCGTCCCTGCGGGGAACGGACGATCGCAACGACCTCGTCGTCTCCGTACCGGGACTCGCCAATCTGACGCTAACCGCGGAAACGACCCTGGCACCGTGGGTCTTCGCAGGCCGCATCGGGACCATCTTGCCGTTCGGCGTGGATGCTCCCGGTTCGGGAACAGCCACGGGGAAGGTAACCATGGCCGATGTCCGCCTGCGGCTCGACGGACGCTATCGCCTTCTGGATGGAGACTCGAGCCCCGAGGCCGGGCTGGCGTTGATCTCCCGGATCACGACCCCCACGACCGGAACGGGCAGTGGCTACCAGACCACCGCACGGACCCTGATCGGACTGGGTCCATCGGGCAAGATGGTCTGGCCCCTGGGTATCCCGGGACTCCGCGTTCGCCTGGACGCAGCCCTACCCGTGATGGTCCAGTCGCACACCATCGGTAACCGCAGCGTGATGGCCCCGCGGTGGGGCCTGGAACTCCAGGGCGGGGTGGAGATGCTCCCCTGGCAGGCCGGACCGCTGTCACTCGGCGGAGCCCTGGAGGGAAACACCTGGGCAAGCACCCTGATGGATGGCACGGGTGGACAGTTCATCTTTGCCTTGCTGGCCAGCGCGAGAGGAGCCTGGTGATGCTGACGCTCATCCTGGCCTGTGTTCTGACGGCCCTCTATGCGGGACTGGGCGCAGCCCCCGGTCTGATCTCGGGCTCCATCGCGGACAGCCTGCGACAGCAAGTCGGCGGTGCCGGGAACGTCGAGGTCCGGCTCGAATCGGCTCCCCCGTTGCACTTGCTTTCAGGGCACATCGACCGGCTGGATCTGAAACTCGAGGACTTCAAGGTGGAAGGGGTGGCGATCGCCTCGGCCTCTCTGGAGACGGCCCCGTTCCAGCTCAAGATGTTCGACACGCTATGGACCGGCCGCCCCCTGTTCGTCCATCCGGCCGAGGCCACGGGCTCCGTCGACATTCCCGAGGCCGGGTTGCTGGCCGTTCTGGAACGTCCGGAAATCCGCTCGAAGCTGCGTGGGATTCCGCTCCAGATTCCGATCTTCCCGGGCCTTCCCCCCATCCAGCGCAAGGTGGACGTCGTCCCGGAACGGGTCCGGGTCACCCGCAACCGTCTCGGCATCGAGGGACGTGTCGAGGTGAGTGGAAGCGCCTGGCCGGTGGCCGTGAGCATACGCCCGGACCTGGTGGCGCCGGACCGCCTCAACATCTCGAACCTGGAACTTTCCCTGGGCGGACGGACGGTCCCGGTCCCACCTTCGGTGCTCCAGAGCCTGCTTCCCGAGCCAATCGAACTCAAGCAACTGGTTCCGGGCGGCGGGCCCGAATGGTCCCTCGTCGGCCTGCAGCCGACCGAGGGCAGGCTACATCTGCTGGCCAGGCTCCGACTCGCGCCCTGAACCCAGACGCGCCAGGAGAGCCAGCAGATCGGCTCGCCTGAAGGGCTTGTGAAGCCAGTGGTGCGGACCTGCCTCGGGATCCCGGCGAGCGTCGGCACCTTCCTGCAGAGCGGTCTGACAGACCACTATCCCGCGAAATCCCGGAGCCGTGCGCAACCTGCGTACGCCTTCCAGGCCGTCATACGCCCCTGGCATCGTGACGTCCATGATGACCAGGTCCGGATGCTCGGCCAGTGCGATGGCCACGCCATCCGGCGCATCATAGGCGACCAGCACCTCATGCCCCTCGCGCTGCAGGATGAGCGTGAGGGCCTCGACACCCAGGACCTCGTCATCGACGATCAGGACCTTCACGGGCAGCACGCCCATCGAGAACTCGGACTCATGACTTGAAAACTTCCAGGCGCTGAAATAATGTCAAACCAGCAAGAGAGGAGGACCCCGTGAGACCCAGGATCGGTGATACCGTGCTCATCCTCGAAGCCAGGAACCAGATGGCCCGCCTGACGACCGAAGGGGTGGTGACTGCCATCCTGACCCCCACCCCCTCGCATCCATCAGGCATCCGCGTGCGCCTGGACTCAGGCGCCGTCGGCCGCGTGAAAGCCGTCCTGACGGACCGCTTCGAGGCTACTCGCTAGCGACCGTGGGCCCGGGTACGGGCAGCGATGCGGTCGGCCAGCGCAACATCGAGGGCGCCGGGGGCTACCCGCCAGGCCCAGTTGCCTTCCGGCAGGCCCGGGGTGTTCATGCGTGCGTCACCGCCGAGTCCAAGCCAGTCCTGCATCGGGATCACGGCGAGGTTGGCGCGGGAACCCAGAGCTGCCTCGATCAGCGCTCCGGGCACGTGCTCGGGAGCTACTGCGAGCACCCGACTGGCGTGCTCACGAACGGCCGGTTCGGCGGCGTCCCACCAGCCGACGGTTGTGTCGTTGTCGTGGGTCCCGGTATAGACGACCCCGTGCTCCACGTGACGATGGGGCAGATAGGCATTGTCGTCATCCCCACCGAATGCGAATTGCAGGATCTTCATACCCGGAAGGCCGGCCCCGTCGCGCAAAGCCTCTACCTCGGGCGTGATGAGCCCCAGATCCTCGGCGATCACGGGAAGGTCACCCAGTTCACGAGCCAGCGTTTCGAAGAGTTCGCTCCCCGGCCCCGGAACCCAGCGTCCCCCGATCGCATGGGGTGCACCCGCCGGGATCTCCCAGTAAGCCTCGAAGCCCCGGAAGTGATCGATGCGCACCAGATCGAACTGAGCGAGGGCCTGGCGCATCCGGGCGATCCACCATGCATGACCGGAGGCCTGGCTGGCTTCCCAGCGATACAGGGGATTGCCCCAGAGCTGACCGGTCTCGCTGAAGTAGTCGGGCGGAACCCCCGCCACGACGGTGGCGTGACCCTTCTCATCGAAATGGAACAGCTCGGGATGCGCCCAGGCGTCGGCACTGTCCATCGAGACGAAGATGGGCAGGTCACCGATCAACTGGATGCCCCGATCCGCAGCGTGAGCCCTGAGCGAGACCATCTGCTCGTGGAAGAGCCACTGGACGAATGTCTGGAAGGCCATGCCGGAAGCGAGGTCCTGACGTGCCGAAGCGAGCGCCCCGGCCTCCCGCCGTCTGATGGCCTCGGGCCAGGAGGTCCAGGCAGCACCGCCCTGGGAGAGCTTGAGCGCCATGAACAGCGCGAAATCATCGAGCCATGCTGCCTGAGCAGCGGAAAAGGCTTCCAGTCGCTCGCGAGCGCCAGGATCCTGGCGCTGCTGGAATCGGTCCCATGCCAGACCGAGCATCCGGTCGTGATAGGGGATGACGTCACTGTAACGAACGGAATTTACCTCGCCGGATGAATCGGTCAGGTCGGAGGACTCGAGCCACCCCGAGGTGACGAGCTCATCG
>JBEIFE010000287.1:0-3333 GCA_040382575.1 Candidatus Sericytochromatia bacterium | reverse complement strand
GAGGTGACGGGGGAGTTCACGCTCCACGGAGTGACGCGTACCCTGACGGCACCCGTCACGCTGGTCTATCTACCCGAAAGCGCCCTCTCGGAAGCCGACAGGAAGCGCGGCTACCGCAAGGGCGACTGGGTCTCGGTCATGACGCAGTTCGGCCTGGAACTGTCCGATTACGGGGTCAAGCTTCCTGAAGGCGTGCTCGGGGTCAAGGTGTCAGACCACGTGGATGTCGAGTTGCAGGGCATGGCCAGGGGAATCTGAATCACTTCGAAAGAGTCCGGAGCAACTTTCGGACCGAATCGGCCTGGTTTTGAGCCTGGTTCCCGAGGTTCCGGGCCTCCCGGGTGACGGGGGCGGCCTCGTCGGCATACTTCTGGGCCGCCCCGAGATCCTGGGCCCGTGCGCCGCTCTGACCGACCTCGTAAGCGCTGGCGGCCGTGGAGGACAGCTGCTCGAGGCTGGCCTTCGGATTGGCCTTCTCGAGGGTCTGGAGGCCGCCCTGAAGCTCGCGGATCTGGCCCTCGAGATTGCCCTTCTTCGCGAGTCCCACCAGGAGGACCTTCTGCCACATCGGGATGGCCTCGATCTGATTGCGAAGGTCCGTCACGCGGCTCTGCGTGCGACCTTGGGCCGCGCGGACACCGGGATCGAGCAGGGCGGACTCCAGTTGCCGGACGCTATCACGGGCCGTATTGACCGAGCCGTGGAGAGTCGTCTCGGTCTCGGAAGGGTGCGCCGGGGCCACGCTGAGCTGAGAGATGTTCTGGATCGTCGCGAACAGGGCCGCATAGCGGCTCTGGGACGTGCCATGGTCCATCATGTAGTCCCAGTTGTTCTGCGTGAGCGCCATGTCGGCCATGCGGCCGATCGTCTTGCTCTGGAAGTCGTCGTAGCTGCTGGCCATGCTCTGGATGGCCGAGAGGCGGACCCGCAGATCGGCGATCGCCTGTCCGTAGTTGTACCGGGTGCGGAGCTCGCCACTCGAATCGCGATACGTACTCTGGTAGCGGACGCCGGGATACTGCGAGTTACCGGTACCGAAATAGCCCAGTGCATCGGCGGACAGCCGGTTGATGACCTGGAGAGACTTGATCTCGGGCAGTTCCCGGGCAACGGCCGCCTTGCCGGCGATGACGGCGCGGTTGGAAATCACGACACGGTCCGCGGCCAGGGCCGAGGCCAGTTCTTCGACCCCGACGTGCCCGTCCCGGTTCGTGTCCAGATCTTTGGCCTCGATGCGCAGGTCGTCGCTGACGCGACCGTCACGGTTGCGGTCGTAGCCGCGAGCGACGAGGTTGGCATCGGGACGGATGGCGGGCATCGGGGAACTCCTGTTCTGCGCTGCAAGCGCAAACGAGTGGTTTGCTCCCCCGATTTATCGCCGGCCCGACATCAAGTGTTCTTAAGGCAAGGTTAGGCCGACGGAAAGTTTCATTGAAGATCCGTCGTCGAAGGCTCCAACACGGCCCGACGGCCGCCCGGATACCAGTTCCGATCGCCCAGGAGGGCCATGGTGGCCGGCAACAGCACGAACCGCACGACCGTCGCATCGACGAGGACGGCCGCCGCGAGCCCCAGACCCAGCATCTGCACGGCGACGAACTCGGCGCGGGCGAAAGCCCCGAACACGCAGAGCATGACGGCCGCCGCGCTCGTCACCAGGCTCCCCGTGCTCGCGATCCCCTCGAGCGTGGCCTCGTTCTGGGTCAGACCCCGGTCGTACGCTTCCTTGATGCGATGCAAGAGGAAGACCTCGTAATCCATGGACAGGCCGAAGACGATGCAGAACAGGCTGAGGCCCACCGTCACCGGAATGCGGTCGAGCGGGGCCTCGAGACCCAGCCAGGACGCCCCCCAGCCCCACTGGAACACGGCCACGACGGCCCCCAGCCCTGCCCCCACCGAGAGCAGGTTCAGGAACACGGCCTTCACGGGGACCAGCCACGACCGGTAGGCCAGCGCCAGGGCCATCAGCGTCGCCCCGATGACGAGCGCGATGACGCGCGGGACCGTCTCGTCCATGATCCGGTCGAAGTCGACGAAGTACGAGGGGCCGCCTCCGACCAGCACCTCGAAGCCCTCGGGAGGCCGCGCAGCCCAGTCCCGCACGAAGGTCTTGCCTGCCTCGTAGCCCACGTGACCGCCGAGCACGACCTGGAACAGCGTCGACCTGCGGTCGTGGCTGAAAAAGAGGTCCTTCAGCAGCGGGAATTGCCGGGCCACGCGCTCGGGATCGCGGTACAGGAGGCGCAAGAGGGCCGGTGACAGGGGCGGATCGAGGTCGACGGGGCTGATGACCCGCTCGACGCGCGGATCGGCGTGCAGCGCCCTCGAGAACGCCACGAGGGCCGGCACGCGCTCCCCCGAGAGGGCGGGAGAGGTCCCGTCCTTCACCCGCAGCACCAGATCGACCGGGGCGATCGCCCCCGACAGCCCCATGGCCTGGAGCGCATCGTAGCCTTTCTGGTAGGGCAGGGTGTCGGGCATCCAGCGCCCCGTCGGGAAGCCTCCCTGCAGGTGCCAGGCCGGTGCCGAGAGCACACCCACGAACGCCAGGGCGAAGACGACCGACCGCACCGGATGCGCCAGCACGCGCCGCGTCCAGGCGGCCCACCGCTCCGAGGCCCCGGCCGGAAACCAGCGGCGACGGGCCAGACGCTGGCCGACGAAAGCGAGCAACGCGGGCAAGAGCGTCAGAGCCAGCAGGACGGCGATCGCCGTGACGAGCATGCCGCCCGCGCCCATCGAGCGCGTATCGAGGATGCGCGTGGACAGCAGGCCACCGAAGCCGATGGCGACCGTCAGGCCCGAGACGACCACCGCCCGGCCCGCCGTGGCCACGGTCTCGATGACGGCCGCTTCGACCTCCTGCCCCCGGTTCAGGGCTTCCCGGAAGCGCATGACCATCAGCAGCGCGTAGTCGATCCCGAGGGATAACCCCAGCATGGAACCCACGCTCTGGGCATACGTCGAGAGGGGCGTGAGCGCGGCCAGGAGGGCCAGCAGGCCCGAGGCCACCGTGATGGCCACGACTCCGAGCACCAGCGGAAGACCCGCCGCCCACCACGACCCGAATCCGACGAGCAGCACGATCACCGTCAGGGGCAAGCCGCGAGCCTCGGCACGGGCGGAATCTTCGATGCTGAACGCGTTGATGTCGTGCGTGAGCGCGGGACGCCCCGTGAGATGCCAGGTGAAGTCCGGATCGGGTGGCCACGTGGCCACGAAGGCCTCGAGGTCCGCCCGAAGGGGGCCGACGGCTTCCTCGGCCCGGGTGAGGTCCCGGGCCTTCAGCCCCACCAGCAAGACGGCCGCCTTCGGGTCCGCCGGAGCGTG
>JBEIFE010000286.1:0-3345 GCA_040382575.1 Candidatus Sericytochromatia bacterium | reverse complement strand
GGTGGCCGTCTTCGGGTTGGCCTCGACGAGGCTCTCGTAAAGGAAGTTCAGCGCATACTGTGAGTTCACGCCCTCGGCGTAGAACTTGTTGAAGGAATTGGGCTCCGAAGAGAAGACCGCAGTCAGGATCGGATACGCGTGCCCGATTTCCCCGGGCTGGACCTTCGGGTTCGGGATGCTCGCCTTGAGCTGGTCGTAGGGAACCGGATCGGGAGGTCGCCGGACCCCGTTCATGCAACCGGCGAGGGCCGAGAGGGCGACGAGGGACCCCAGGATGCGACGGTTCACCGTGTTCAGACTCCTTGCCGCCCCAGGATCGAGAGGAGGATGGCGATCGCGAACCACAGACCCGAGACGATGCCCGTGAACCAGTTGAGGCCGGATTCCACGTCCTTCTGGCTTCCGAACAGGTGAGACTGGCCGCCGATGCCTGCCAGCCCCTCACCCTTGGCCGAGTGCAGCAGCACGCCAGCGATGAGCGCGACCGAGAGCAGGGCTTGCATGATCATCAGAAAAGTCTGGAAAAGAGCCATGGGTCGGGACATCTCGTTTCGCGTGATTCCCCGGGGTGGGCCGGGAAGCATGTCTGGTCATGGGTGTATATCACGTCACCCGTGTGCCGTCAAAACGGTCAGGCGTCGCGTCCTCCGCCCTCGGTGCGGGCCCAACTCAGGGCTCCATCCACGTCCTGAAACGCGCCGGCAAGCTGGGCCTCGAGAGCCCTCTCGAGCAGCCTTCCGAGGCCCGGTCCCGGTTCGAGGTCCAGCTCGCGTCGGGCCACGTCCCCCGTGAGCAGACGGACGGGGCGCGTGAGCGTTCCCCGTGGGTCGAGATAGGCCACGAGCGCAGCGTTCGCTGCTTCCCGTTCTTCTGGCGGGACCGAGAGCAGGAGCGCCGGAGTTCCCTGCCCGAGCGCGCGGAACAGGCGGAATCGTGACACCGGTGAATCCGGTGCCTCTCGCCAGGCCTCGAGTGCCTCCTGACCAGCGACCATCGTCGTCACGACCTCGGACGTCCGGCTGGCCAGCTTGAGGCGGGCCGCGACGGTACGGGCTCGCCGGGCGCCTTCCTCCGGATGCCCGGGAAACACGACCTGACCATCCGGTGGATGTTCGCGGCACCAGGGACGCCCCACGTCCAGCAAGACCAATCCGAGACGCAGGGCCGCCACGAGAGAGGTGCCGCCGGGCAATCGGGTTGCCAGGCTCTCGTCAAGAAGCGCTGCCGATCCCGGATGCTCGCTACGGAATTGCGGGATGGCCTTGTCGAAGCGGCTCAGGCGGTCGAGTGCTTCCACGAAGATCCAGGGCTCCTTGGCCGGTCCTCGCACGATCTTCCGGAGGGGAGTGATCTCGGGAAGGATGATCTCGAGAATGCCGAGGCCCAGCAAGCGTTCGATCCAGCGATGCGCGTCCGGTCTTGCCAGGAGCTGGAGCCATTCCGCGGCCACGCGTTCGCCAGGGGCTTCCTGGAGCCACCGGCTGTTCGATTCGATCCAGAACAGGGTTTCCAGATCGACCGAACAGCCGTGCGTGGCTGCGATGCGGAGGATCCGCAGGATGCGGACCGGATCTGCCAGCAGGTTCTCCAGGCTGACGGCCTTCACCACGCGGGCTCCGAGGTCTGCGAGGCCGCCCGTGGGGTCCACCAGTTTCCGGCTGTCAGAGGCTTCACCGTTCTCGACGAGGGTCAAGGCGATCGCGTTCATCGTGCAGTCTCGACGCAGGAGATCTGATTCGAGGCTTTCTCCCTGACGGTTGGCAAGGTCGACCTGGAGACCATCCGGCAGGATCAGGCGCATCACCCCGAACGTGTCGTCCAGGCAGGCCAGCTTCGCCTTCAGGGGGCCAGCCACCTTATGAGCCAGGCGATCGCTCGAACCCGAGACGACGTAATCGAGGTCATGGACCTCGCGGCCCAGCAGCAGATCGCGAACGCTTCCCCCCACCAGGTGCAGGTCGAGACCCAGTTCCAGACTGGATTCCGTCAGCAGATGCTGAAGCGTGGGGTGCGGTAATTCGGGGGGGCAGGAGAAATCAGGATGGGGCATGGAGGCAGGCTCGTTCACCGGTCAACGGTGGTACAATCGGGGCACGGAATATCAACCTCAACATCTGTCCCAGGGGGAGTCAATGACGACGGAAACCCTTCATCACGAAGTCGACCATCTCGAGAAGGCCAAGCTCCAGCTTCGTAAGGGGGCGGCACTGCTCGATCTCACTCCAGGCCTCATCGAACGCCTCGAGACACCTGACAAGATCTTCCAGGTCCACAGCCCCGTCCGTCTCGATGACGGGTCGGTTCACATGTTCGCGGGATACCGGGTTCAGCACAACAACGTGCTGGGGCCATATACGGGTGGCTTGAGGTTTCATGCCTCCGTCGATATCGACAAGATCAAGTCGCTCGCCATGCTCATGACCTGGCAATGCGCGCTGGTCGGCCTGCCTTACGGCGGCGCCAAGGGGGGAGTCTCGGTAGACCCCCACAGTCTGTCCATCAGCGAACTCGAGCGCGTGACCCGGCGCCACACCGCGGACATGATCGCGGTATTCGATCCTCAGAAGGACATTCCGTCTCCTGATTACAATACCCACCCGCGGGAGATGGCCTGGATCATGGATACCTGGTCAACCAACCAGGGTTATGCGGCTCCGGGGGTCGTCACGGGCAAGCCCGAGGCCATCGGGGGCACTCTGGGGCGTGCCAATGCCACGGGGCGCGGGGTGCTCTATGCCCTCGAGGAATTGCTCCGTCACCAGGGTCGGGACTGGAAGGGCCTCCGGGTCGTGGTCCAGGGCTTCGGTAAGCTCGGTTCGGTTGCCGCGAGCCTCATCCATGAGCGCGGGGCCCGGATCGTCGCCGTTTCGGACCTCACGGGGGGGATACACGACCCCGAGGGGCTGGATATCCCCGATCTGATCGCCTACACGCGGAAGCATCATTTCATCCGGGGCTACCGGGGTGCGTCCATGTTGCCCGAAGAGACCCTTCTCTATCTGGATTGCGACGTGCTCATTCCTGCCTCGCTGGGTGGACAGATCCATGCGGGCAATGCCGACCGGATCCGTGCAGAGATCGTCGTCGAGGGGGCCAACGCGCCCACGACCTTCGAGGCCGACGAGATCCTCGAGCGTCGAGGTATCACCGTGCTGCCCGATATCTTCGTCAACTCGGGTGGCGTGATCGTCTCCTATTTCGAGTGGGTACAGGGAACCCAGCAGCTCTTCTGGACCGAATCCGAGGTCAACGATCGACTCCAGTCGTTGATGGCCAGGGCTTTCGGTCAGCTCATCCGGAATGTCACGGAACGTAAGGTCTCGTTCCGGATGGCGGCATATATCG
>JBEIFE010000285.1:0-3349 GCA_040382575.1 Candidatus Sericytochromatia bacterium | reverse complement strand
TCATCCCATCTCTCGCGAGGCATGGAGCCTGCGTGTGACCCTACAACGAGGTCATACCGTGATCCTGAGCGAACCCGTATGAGGTCCGTGGAGTCGGTCACGGTCCATACCTCGTTCCCCCATGCTAGATTAACTCTGGCTGGTGTGAGAGGTGGACGGATGACGATGGGAAATCCGCTGGCCGGTCCATGGGAGTTCAAATGGCTCCTTGAGATCGTGGCCTGCGAAAATTGCAAGACCAAAAACAGACTGCGCCACGGCAAACCCCGTCCCGGCTGCGGAAAATGCAAGTTTCCGCTTACCAACGCGCGAGCCGTGCCACCGACACGCATCATGGCCCCCAGATTCGTGCCCGTGACCGACGGAGGACGACAGTTCCTCCAGTTGGTCAAAGATGGCCACATGAGTTTCGAGACGAGACTCTTCGAGGAGGCCCTTCGGGACTATGACGCTGCGGTGTCGCTCGGCATGTCGGGCAAGGTCATGGAAGTGGAAGACATGGGTCTCCTGATGGCGGAGATTTACTACCACCGGGGCGTGTGCCTGTTCGGACTGCAACGGTTCACGGAAGCGGCCGATTCATTTCGTATCGCGATTCCGGCCATGCGTTTCGAATCACAGTTCTATCTGGGCTTTCTGGCGTGTCTGGAACGGGCCGGAAAACTCGGACGTAGCGCTCTCATCCTGCGTAACATCCTCGGTCAGGACACGCCTCCCTCGGTCCGAAAAGTCCTTGCTCCCGCCTATGTCCCGACCGACGATCCGGGATCGTCGCTGGCCCTGTCCGGCTTCTGGTACGCGCTGGCCCAGGTGGATCCGACGCTCGAGGTCCTTTCGCGGGAACTCTAGCGCACGGCCATGGTTTCGTTCTTCCTGGCCGTGAAAGTGGTGGCACTCGGGGTAAGATGACGTCGGAACGTCAACGTGTGGAGTCCCCATGCAACCGGCGCCCGCACAACCTGGTTCCCCGACCTGGCTCGACATTGTCGCCGACTGGCCCGTGCACTCTGCGCGGCGGTCCTTCGACAACTTTTCGCGTCACGTCTACGGACAGGTCCGAGAACTGCCGACATTGACCCGGCTGTCGGACCATCTTCTGCTGCACGCCGAACACATCCGTGTGGAGCCCAAGGCCTTCCTACATTATGCGGCAAGTGATGCCACGACCCTGGCCCGAGAGTTGCCCGTGGCGTGGCCGGATTTTCGCCAGGTCCTGGTCGATTCCGGACTGGAACAGATCGAGATCTGGGCAGGATCCTTTCACGACTCTGAACTCTGGATGAACCTGGGACTCATCCGACAGGAAACGATGGCGACCTACGCCCTCGAGTCCCTCTCACCGCATCCGGAGGATGCTCGGGTCCGGCCGTTCACCCAGGAGGACTTCGAGGCCATTTTCCGGATTCATCACCTGACCTCGGCTGAGCAGTGGTGGCTCAGCGCGACGGCCTACCGAGACTGGCTGGAAAAGGTCGAGACGCGCGTTCTCGAGGTGGACGGCCAGATCGCAGGCTTCACACATCTGAGATTGAACCAGGCAAACGGTCTCTTCGACGGGCTAGCCGTCGATCCGGCCTTTCACAGGCGAGGACTGGCCTCGGCACTCGTCCGGGACGCGCTCAATCAGGCCCATCAACGTGAAGTCAAGCGCATCGACCTCTTCGTCCTGACGGACAACGAACCGGCCATCCGCCTCTACGAACAGCACGGCTTCCAGCGAACCGGTACACAGGTACGTCTCCAGCAGACCCTCTGACCGGCATTTGGATTCCTTGATCCGGGTCACGCGCATTCTTTATAATGGAAGCTCCCGGGGAGTCGCGATGTCCGCGGTCAGGCACGGTTCAGAGAGGAACACCATGGCCACCACCCTTGTCCAGTCCGGTTTGAGCGCCAGCAACCCTTACGGTCTCGGCGAGGACCACCTTGCCCTTCAGACCATGATGCGAGAATTCGTCGCACGCGAGGTCGTGCCCATCGCTGCTGAGGTGGACGAACAGGAGCGATTCCCCGTCGAAACCTTCAAGAAGCTGGCAGAGCTCGGCCTGATGGGTATCACGGTACCGGAAGCATACGGTGGAGCCGGGGGAGACACCCAGAGTTACGCGATCATCGTCGAGGAACTCGCCCGCGCATGTGGATCGACGGCGCTGTCCTTCGCGGCCCACGTGTCACTGGGCTCCATGCCTCTCGTCTACTTCGGAACCGAGGAACAGAAGCATCAGTGGCTCCCCTACGTCGCTCGCGGGGAGTACATGGGCGCCTGGGCGCTGACGGAGCCTCAGGCAGGTTCCGATTCAGCCCGTCAGGAAACGACGGCCGTGCGCGATGGTGACCACTACGTCCTCAACGGCTCCAAGAACTTCATCACCAACGCAAGCCACGCGAAATTCGTCATCGTCATGGCGATGACCGACAAGAGCCTCGGGAACAAGGGGATCTCGAGTTTCATCGTCCCGACCGATACCCCGGGATTCTCGGTGGACAAGCACGAACGCAAGATGGGCATGCGAGGCTCGCCCACGACATCCCTCTCGTTCCGGAACTGCCGTATCCCGGCATCCTGCCTCATCGGCGACGAGGGAACGGGATTCAAGCAGGCGATGAAGACTCTCGATGGGGGCCGCATCTCCATCGCATCGCTGGCCCTGGGCATCGCGACCGGTGCCTATGAAGCAGCCCTGGCCTATGCCAATGAGCGCGAAGCCTTCGGACAGACGATCGGAAAGTTCCAGGCCGTCGGTCACATGCTCGCCAATGCCGCCACGGAAATCCATGGAGCGCGCCTGATGGTCTACCACGCCGCCCGGATGAAGGACGCAGGCCTTCCCCACACGCTCTTCGGCGCCCAGGCCAAGCTCTATGCGAGCGAAGTATCCTGCCGGGTCACCAACGATGCGGTCCAGATCCTCGGGGGATACGGCTACACGCGGGAATTCCCGGTGGAGCGAATGCTCCGTGATTCCAAACTCTGCGAGATCGGCGAGGGCACATCACAGATCCAGCGGCTCGTCATCGGGCGCCAGATCGGCCTCTGACGCGTCATCAGCCCTGACTTTGAGCCCCCGGGTCCGATGCCCGGGGGCTTTCGTTCAGGAACGGTAGCCATCAAGATCTCTTCACTTACCTGAAGCTTAAGATGGGATTTACCGAATTCCGGCTCATCTTGGCGATGACATCTCCAGCAAGACCACCGTCAAGAGGAGACCGCCATGCAGATCCAGCGCCTCGATTCCGTCCCCACGAATGGCTTCCCCCGTCGGGACATCACCCCCGGAAAGTCTCTGCCGGGTATCACGCCACCCCCGGCAGACGAGACCAAACTCGGTGGATACTACGTCGTCCGGCG
>JBEIFE010000284.1:0-3379 GCA_040382575.1 Candidatus Sericytochromatia bacterium | reverse complement strand
GTCGGGAGTTCGAGTCTCTCCGGGGGCGCTAAACATCAAGCTGGCCTCGACGTTTCGTCGAGGCCAGCTTCTTGCTTCGCACTTTATCCACGGGCGCTTTGACAGACCGCCATGTCCAGCAAGGTCACCTCGGGCTCGTCTCTGAAGCTTACAAAAGCTCGGATACCTTGAGGCAGAATGACCATCGGGTCCGTGTGGCCGACGTCGAAATCCATCGCGATGGGCAGGTCGTGGCCGAGTGTTGCCTGGATAAGGAGATCGGCTAGCGAATCCTCGCGATTGAATCCCACAGCAGGATGGAAACGCCCGACCACCAGAGCAGAGATTCTGTCGAATGCACCCATCAGCCTCAACTGGGTCAGGAATCGATCCACGGTTGCCGTGCTCTCCGTCTCGTCATCTTCGATGCAAAGGATGGCGCCATCCAGGTCCGGGAAAAAGGGGGTTCCTGCCAAAGCCAACATCGTGCCCACATTTCCGGCGACGATCCGGCCCTCTGCCTGGCCGCGCTTGACCATGCGGGGGCCCGGGTCCGGGTAACGGCGGCGCGGGCGAGTATGCTCCCTGTCCCAGGCCAGGCGCTCGCAGATGCTCACCCCGGACGCATCCAGGGACAACGGTGAAACCGGGGCCATCAAGACGGATCTGAACCACGATTCAGTGAAGGCATCAAGCCCGTCAAACTCGCCAAACTGCGGCAGGAGGGCAGGCCCGAGGAAGGTTACGAGGCCGGTCTTCCGATGGATCGCGACGAGCAAAGCGGAGATATCGCTGTAGCCCATCAGGATCTTCCCGGCCCCACACGATGTCGCCTCAAAAGCTGTCGCATATCGCGATCGCGGAATCAAAGATCCCTGGTTGAGCCAGTACCTCCTTCGCAGCCGAGTTGCTCATGATGGATAGATTTGATGAGTTTCTCGACGCTCACGTGCCCGACAGGAGCGATGAGGCGCTCGTAGCCTCGGTCGAGATCTCGGCAATCTCGCCCTGAAGAGGCTCTGAAAAAGATCGGTTGACTACCTGAAAAGCCAGGCGCGCAGCCGGCGGGTGGCCAGAGGCATGGCCCACCAAGTCATGGTGGCCACCATCAGGGCCCCGACGATCGCCCCCGGGAGCGGTCGCGGCAACGGGCGCACCCACGGTCCGATGAGGGCCTGATACAGCTGCATCAGGGGGAACGCGACTCCCCACGTGACCAGGGCCATTTTCCAGCGCGGGGGAGCCACCGGCGTGACCCCCGGAAGCGTGAAGAAGGGCTCGAGTCCTGATTGATGCTGGATCTCGGCGTGCAGGGTCAGGTCTTCGAAGCGTTCGAGCAGCCTCGCGCGCTCCGCCGACCCTTCCCAGGCCGTCAGATGGGCTCGTGAATCGAACCGGAAGACCAGGGTGAAGACCGATTCCGCCTGACGCAGGACGAAGCCGCCCATGTGTCCGGGAAAGCCGGAAGCGACCTCGATCGCCTCGTGAAAGAGTTGCACCGCCTCGGCCTCATGGCCCGGACGGACCTGGCGATGAACGGCCACCGAAACGGGTTCGGACTTCTCGGTCGTGGCGGATTCGTTCCCTTGCTCGAGCACGCGTGCACCGTTTCCTTTCGTGCTTTCCGGGACGATGCCGGAACAGGCAACATACCCGGATGGACGCCTGTCCGGCAACACCTTCCGGGATGGTAAACTGTGCGTGGTGGCGATCGCCTCGTAGCGCCGACGATCGCCCCGCGAGTCAATCCCTAGGAGGTATCTCAGTGACGCAGCTCGAGGATCGGACCCAGACGACGGCTCACTCCGCGCAGGAGGGCGCGTCTCGTCGCCAGACCGTGACGATCATCCCCGGCGATGGCATCGGCCCCGAGATCACGCGTGCCGTCCGTCGCATCCTCGATGCGAGCCAGGCCCCCATCGACTGGGAAGAGGTTCCGGCCGGACTCGGAGCGACCGATCTGGCGCCGAGTGGCCTGCCGCAATCGACACTCGATTCGATCATCCGGAATCGCGTGGCCATCAAAGGGCCGACCGAGACTCCCATCGGCAAGGGCCACAAGAGCGTCAACGTCACCATCCGCAAGACCCTCGACCTGTTCGCCAACGTCCGGCCCGTCCGCTCATTGCCGGGTGTCGCGTCTCGCTACGGGAACGTCGACCTCGTGATCGTCCGCGAGAACGTCGAGGATACCTACAGCGGCATCGAGCACTTCCAGTCGGCCGACGTGGCCCAGTGCCTCAAGGTCATCACCCGGCCGGGCAGCCTCGCGGCGGCGCGCCATGCGTTCGAACTCGCCCGTACATGGGGGCGCAAGCGCGTCACGTGTGTCCACAAGGCGAACATCCACAAGCTCACGGACGGTCTATTTCTGGATTGCTTCCGCGAGGTTGCTGCCGAATATCCGGACATCCAGGCCGATGACATCCTCGTCGATAACGCATGCATGCAGCTCGTCATGCGCCCCGAGCAGTTCGACGTGCTCGTGACGCTCAACCTCTACGGGGACATCCTGTCTGACCTCTGCGCCGGTCTGGTCGGCGGACTGGGCGTGGCGCCCGGCGGCAACATCGGGGATGGGCTCGCCGTGTTCGAGGCCGTGCATGGTTCAGCCCCCGATATCGCGGGGAAGGGGCTGGCCAATCCGACGGCGCTCCTGCAGTCGGCCATCCAGATGCTCCGCCACATGGGTTTGACGGGCCACGCGGCTCGCATCGAGCGCGCCATGATCGCGACCCTCGAGGCGGGAACCCGGACTCGTGACCTGGGTGGTGAGGCGACCACCGAACAGTATGCCGAAGCCATCATCGCCGCTCTGGAGCCTGCATCCGGCGAGGAAGCCGGTCTCAAGCTCGTCACCGCCGAAGGGTCCTCTGTGCCTTCGGATGTGCCTGTCTCCACCCCCCTCGAGACCATCGGGGTGGATGTCTTCGTCCAGCATGTCGGTGTACCGTCCATGCCTGCCGAGGTCGGGGTCCTGCGTCTGCATCTCATCTCGAACCGTGGTACCAAGGTCTTCCCGGGCCCCACGCCCGATATCCGTCTGGTGGATGTTCACCGTTGCCGCTATCTGGCTGGTGGGCCTGTTCAGGACTCCGATATCCTGTCGCTTCTCGGCCAGCTCGGGGCAGAAGTCCGGTGGGTGCACGTGGAGAAACTCCAGGCATCCGATGGCGAGGCCCGTTACAGCAAGGCTCAGGGAGAGTAGCCCTGGCTGGTCAGGTGGTCGTTCCTGCGCGCTCCCGCGTTCAGCCCTTCAGCCCATCCGGACTTTCCGGATGGGCCTCTCGTGCCACGTGGCTGACCTGGGCTGCTTGCCTCCAGGTCTTCCTCTTCACGGCCTGTGCGGCCCCGACTCGCGAGGCGGCCGCGCGAGTCAAGCCGGAGTCCGGGATCTATG
>JBEIFE010000283.1:0-3380 GCA_040382575.1 Candidatus Sericytochromatia bacterium | reverse complement strand
ATTACCTCGACAGGCTGCTGGTCTCGTCGACGGTTCAGCCCGGGCGGTTCACGACATGGGAAGAGGGGATCTGGCATACGGAGCGTGGCGAACTCGCCATGCGGATTCCGGTTCCTGATACCTTGCTGAAGCTGGTCTGGGCCGAACCAAGGCAGAAGCTCGAAAATCCGACCGGCAGAACGCTCCCGTCCCTGCATCTGATCGAGCTCGCCACGGTCCTCGGGGCCATGTTGTGGCTACGGAAGCGCGCACAGAGGTTCCTGGCCCCGCTCGCCGAGCTCGAGGCGGTCGCGAGGCGCCTCGGCGAGGGGGATCTCGGAGCGCGCGTGATTCACCTGCCTCAGGACGAATCGGGCGACCTGGGAAGAACCTTCAATGCGATGGCGGTCCAGATCGAACAAGTACGTAGGGACCTCGAGCGGGCCGTCCAGGATCGGACGCGGCAATTGCACCTCAGCAACCAGGACCTCGAAGAGGCGAAAGCCCGACTGGAAGTCCTCAACCGTGATCTGCATACAATGGTGGATGATCTCAAGCGACTCGATCGCCAGCGCAGCGAATTTCTCGATGCACTCAGCCATGATCTACGGATTCCGCTCACGGCCATCCAGGGACAGGTCGAACTGCTCGAAGAAGAGTACCTGGGGCCTCTCGTCGAGGCTCAGCGGACGGCCCTGAGTCAACTCCGGGAGGCCGTCGTGTCCGTGACGCGCATGCTGGATGAACTGCTCGAGTTCACCCGCCTCGAGCGGGGCGGGGGCAAGCTGAACCGGAGCTCGTTTCCGGTCAGGGAATGGCTGCGTGTCACCCTCTTACCTCTCAAGATCTTGGCCGACCGTCAGTGCCAGCTCATGACCATGGAGGTGGCTCCGAATATCGCGGAGATGATGGCGGATCCCGATCGCCTCCAGTCCGTGCTGAGTAATCTCGTCTCGAACGCCGTGAAGTTCACCGGACATGGAGGTCGCATCTTCATCCGGGTCCGGCTTCACGAGAACCGGGTCCGATTCGAGGTCGAGGATACGGGAAGGGGGATCGCGCCGGAAGAACAGGCCAAGCTGTTTCAGCGGTTCTACCGCGCTCGGGGCAGCGAAGATGTCAAGGGCGTGGGGCTCGGACTGGCCGTTGCTCGCGGGATCGTCGAGATGCACGGTGGACGGATCGGGGTCGAGAGCGAACCGGGAAAAGGCTCGCTGTTCTGGTTCGAGATTCCCCAGGATGAGAAGGTGAGCGAGTAGACAACAGACTCACTCAATCCTGGGTTATGTGCCCTGGACGGGAATTTGCAGCGATCCTGAGCGCAGCTCAATGCCTACTCGCACATCGCATAATCAAGATTATGTGAATCCGTGATCGAGGCTCCCATGTTATGTCGAACACCCGAGCAAACCGAGGCCCCGGGGTGATTGAACCCGGGGCCTCAGGTTGATCGACGAGATGATCGCGTGGGTGATCATTCAGGCCAGCATGAGCCGGGGAGCAGGCTCGAACCACTTCACCCGATCGGCGCCGAGGAGGCGGCGGAGCGTTTCGTCGAGGGCGTCATCGCGCGACACCCAGAAGCCCTCGGCGGCCACGACCTGATCCGCCACGTGATCGAAGTGGAAGATCACCGGCAGAGTCCCCGAGTGTTGCCGGAGGCTCTGGGAGACGAGCGCAAGTTGCTGACCGGGCGTACCGGGGGCCAGATGCAGGTGCAGGGAGGGCATCGCCTCGAGCGGCCAGACCTGGGAGACCATGATCTGCAACCGTTCGTCTCGCTGACTCACCTTGCCCTTGATGAGGATCTTGGCTTCCTCGAACAGATGCTGGCCATGCTGTTCGAAGGCCTCGGGAAAGGCGACGATATCCACCTGGTCCGTGAAGTCCTCGAGGCGAGCGGCCAGCATCTGGTTTCCGGACTTGGTCACGAGTTTCCGGACCTGCATCAGCAAACCGCCCACGACGACGGGTTTGTTGTCGCCCAGGCTCGCCACCTGGCTGAGGGTATGCGTGACGTGCCAGTCCAGCTTGACGGGCACCTGCCGGAGTGGGTGGCCGCTGACATAGAAGCCGAGCAACTCCTTTTCGCTGGCGAGTTGCTCCTCGACGGGCATGGGGGGTACGTCCGGGAGGCTCGGACGGTCGACGAGCGCAGGGCCCGTGATCGCCCCGAACAGCGAGAACTGGCCGACGGCCTCGTCACGCTGCTGCCGCTGGGCGGCCTCGAGCGCATCGTCGAGCGCCGCGAAGTACTGTGCCCGGTGCCCCCCCAGGGAGTCGAGGGCACCGGCCCGGATCAGACTCTCGATGCAGCGCCGGTTGACCTGCTTGAGATCCACCTTGGCGCAGAACTCGAACAGGTCCTGAAAACGCTTGTTCTCGAGCTTCTCGCGGGCTTCGACGATCGCATCGATCGCCGCGAGGCCGACGTTCTTGATGGCTCCCAGGCCGAACCGGATGCCCTCGTCGGTGGGCGTGAAGTCCGCCCCCGAGGTGTTGACGTCCGGAGGAAGCACCGCGATGCCCATTCGCCGGCAATCCTGGAGACACAGGAGGATCTTGTCCTGGGAACTCAGGAGGCTGCTCATGAGCGCCGCCATGTACTCGGACGGATAGTGACACTTCAGGTAAGCCGTCTGGTAGGTGACGACGGCGTAGGCCGCCGTATGGGCCCGGTTGAAACAGTACTCCGAGAACTTCGTCATCTTGTCGAAGAGGTCGTTGGCGATCTCGTCGCTGATCTGCCGCTCGCGCGTACCGGCCAGAAAGACGGACCGCTGCTGGTCCATCTCTTCTTTCTTCTTCTTGCCCATCGCGCGGCGCAGCAGGTCCGCCTGACCGAGCGAATAACCTGCCATGACCTGGGCGATCTGCATGATCTGCTCCTGGTACACCATCGTGCCGTAGGTGTCCTGGAGGATCGGTACGAGGTCCGGGTGCGGGTACTCGATGGGGCTCTTACCGTGCTTTCGGGCCACATATTCGTCGACGTAGCCCGACTGGAGCGGGCCCGGTCGATAGAGCGCCAGGATGGCCGAGATATCCTCGAAACTGGTCGGCTTGAGTTTGCGGACCAGCTTGGTCATGCCCTCTGATTCGATCTGGAACACCCCGACCGTCGCGCCCGTCTGCAGGAAACGGTACACCTCCGGATCCGTGAAATCCTGGGAGTTCAGGTCGAAGCGGACGCCGTGGCGGCGCTCGATGTGTTCGATCGCTCGCGAGAGCATGGTGAGGTTTCGCAACCCCAGAAAGTCCATCTTGAGCAGGCCCAGCATCTCGCAGTACTTCTGCTCGAACTGGGTGCTCACGCCCTCGTCGTCCTTGCCGACACGCTGGAGCGGCACGAGATCGGCCAGCGGATCACGCGCGATGATGACGCCTGCAGCGTGGATGCT
>JBEIFE010000282.1:0-3382 GCA_040382575.1 Candidatus Sericytochromatia bacterium | reverse complement strand
CATCATGCGAGAAGGAGTACGGAGTCTTGGCGATGCAGACGGGTGCCGTGGCCAGTTCCGTCGCCTCGAGTCGAGTCAGTTCGCGCCGGGCTGCGGCACCGTAGGTCACCCCGCGCGCCCCGTACACCCGCATGGCGATCTGTTCGATCTTGGTCGCGAGCGAAGCTTCCGCTTCGTACACGAACCGGAATGACGGAGGACCATCGAGATGCTCGAGCACGGCCCTGGCGAGCGCTTCGCCGCCTGCCCCGCCGCGTGCATGGACCTCGGCAGGGACCATCCGTCCCCCCTCGCGAGCCACGATCGATTCGAGGGCTGCGATCTCGGCCAGCGTGTCGCCCGGGAAGGGGTTCAGCGCCACCACGCAGGGCAGTCCGTACACGTCCCTCACCACGTGCATGTGGCGCCGCAGGTTCGAGGCGCCGCGTTCGAGCGCATCCAGATTCTCGACCGCGAGGTCCGCGCGGGCCACGCCCCCGTGCATCTTGAGCGACCGGATCGTGGCCACCAGCACCACCACCGACGGTTGAAGGCCCCCCACCCGGCACTTGATGTCCAGGAACTTCTCGGCGCCCAGGTCGGCTCCGAACCCGGCCTCCGTCACCACGATCTCCCCGAGTTTCAGGGCCGTGCGCGTCGCGATCAGGGTATTGCACCCGTGGGCGAGGTTCGCGAAGGGTCCCCCGTGAACGAGCGCGGGCGTTCCCTCGAGCGTCTGGACCAGGTTCGGGTGGATCGCGTCCCTGAGCAGCACGGCCATCGCCCCGTGAGCCTCGAGTTCCCGGGCCCGGACGGGCCGATCGTCGAACGTGTGACCCACGATGATGTTCCCGCACCGCTCCCTGAGGTCCTGCAGGTCGGAGGCCAGGCACAGCACGGCCATGACCTCGGAGGCGGGGGTGATGCAGAAGCCGGCTTCTCGGGGGACGCCGTGGACCTTGCCACCCAGCCCCAGGACGACGTCTCTCAGGGCCCGGTCGTTCATGTCGATCGTGCGCTGGAACGTGATCCGGCGCGGATCGAGACCGAGTACATTGCCCTGGTGCAGATGGTTGTCGATCATCGCGGCCAGCAGGTTGTTGGCCGAGGTCACGGCGTGGAAGTCCCCCGTGAAGTGCAGGTTGATGTCTTCCATGGGCGCCACCTGGGCGTGGCCGCCCCCCGTGGCTCCGCCCTTCACCCCGAAGGCCGGGCCCAGCGAAGGCTCGCGCAGGGCGATCACCGTGCGATGACCCAGTCTGGCCAGGGCGTCCCCCAGGCCGATGGTCGTGGTCGTCTTGCCTTCCCCGGCCGGTGTCGGCGAGATGGCCGTCACGAGCACGAGCTTGCCGTCGGGTAGAGGATTCAGGCGGTCCCGGACCGCGCCCGGCAGCTTGGCCTTGTAGCGTCCGTACAGGTCGAGGTCATCGGGTTCGAGGCCGACCCTGCGGGCGACCTCGACGATGGGCAGCAGCGACACGTCGCGCGCGATCTCGAGGTCGCTCCGGACGGTGGTCGGGGTGGATGGCATGGCGGCATCTCCGGGGGTGCGGTGGGAGGTGCCCCATCTTACCCGGTCGAGTGGCTATCCGTGGTGAAAGGACAAAACCAGGGCCACGAGGCCCAGGCCTGCGGCGAAGGCCAGCGGGTGCCCCTTCGTCCGCAGACTCTCCGGGAGGAGACCCACGGCGCCGACGTACACGAACGACGAGGCTGCGATCGCCAGCATCCCCCCGAGCCAGGCCGAGGACAGGCCACTCGGCAGGACGTGTGACAGCAGGGTGCCCACGGGAATCATCGCGGCGATCGCGGTGGCGACGCCGACGGCATGCCAGGGGCGGAGGCGTGCATGCAACAGCACGCTGGCCAGGGCGATGCCCTGGGGCAGGGCGTGGGCCAGGAGGCCCAGGGTGGTCGACATACCCGTGTCCGTGCTGACCTCGAATCCCAGGCCCAGGACCAGTCCGTCGGTGAAGGCGTGGAACCCGAGTCCGGCGATCGCCATCAGGGCCATGGCCTGCTGGTGACCCGAGGCCTCGCCCGTGGGGCCTACGGGGTCGTCTCCGTGACGGTCGTGGAGACGGCTCTCCAGCACGTGGAAAGCGACCATCCCGAGCAGCAGCAAACCCAGGGCTCGCGTCAGGCCCGTCATCTCGATCGCCTCGGGGATGAGGTCGAGGCAGGCCACGCTCAGAAGGGTTCCCGCGGCGAAGGCCAGGATATGCCCCAGGTGACGGGTGGTCCAGCTTCTGGCCTGGACCGTGAGACCGGCACCGGTGAGACTGCCGAGGCTGGCAAGGGCGCCGTAAAAGATCGGATCCTGGGACAGAGAGGTCACGAGGGGTACACCCTTCAGGTGGGAACGAGCAAGGACGATCTGGATCGTAACCGCCCTGCCTCGAGAACGCAAATCCATTGCAAGAAGGGAGGCCGTCGTGAAATCGGGTACGCCGGATCCCTCGCGCTCTCCTCGACGAAGCGGGGATCGCTGGTTCGCGCTTCTGGTCGCCCTCGCGGTGCTGCTGGCCGCGGGGTGGCTGGCCATGGATGGTGGCGGTGGCCCCCCTCGCTGGTGGTGGCGTCTCGCGGCGTGGGAGTTTCCGGTCCGTCCCGTTCCGACCCCCCGAGGGCCAGAGCGTCCCCGGGACCTCGTCTGGAGCCCCGGGCCAGACGACCGCCCTGCCGCCTGGAGACGCTTTCCGTCCGTCCAGCCTGAACCCGGGACCGATGTGGGCGGTCCGGTCGAGCCTGCGCGCGGTTCGATGGCGACGCGGCAGGTGAAGCGGGAGACGTCAGCTTTTTCAAGTCCTGCGGGCGCCATTCGACCGGGAGCCATTCGTTCTGGATCCGCATCATCCGTGGAAGGAACCATCTCGAAACGGATGTCGACCCTGTCAGTTGTCGCCGGAGGCGGGTCGTCCGGGGCGATCCGGATCGTCATTCACGCGAGGCTGCATATCCTCGAACTCTACCGGGATTCATTGCGTCTGATGTCCGCACCGGTGGGTCTGGGGCGTGGTGGTAGTACTCCCGTGGGGCGCTTCCCGGTGGTTTCGATGGCCTTCGAGCCCGCATACCGGAGCCCGTCCGGGCGCATCATCCCGGGTGGGGACCCGGGGAATCCGCTGGGTCGACGGTGGGTTGGGTTTTCGGTACCCGGGCGGCGCGGACTCGCGATTCACGGGACGACCGATCCCGCGTCGATCGGCCAGGACCGCTCTCACGGGTGCATCCGGATGCGCGACCACGACCTGGAAGCCCTGTATCGCCTCATCGCCCGGGATGTCCTCGTGGAGATCGTGCCGTGAAAAGAGCCTGGCTGCGTCACCATGGAGGGGCGTTTCTGCCGGGCTCTCACCTGAGCATTCTTCAGAAAAAAAGGCACCAAACCCGAGCAGGCACT
>JBEIFE010000281.1:0-3385 GCA_040382575.1 Candidatus Sericytochromatia bacterium | reverse complement strand
TCCACGAGCAGGAAGCACGGATTGTCGCCCAGGCGGGTCGTCTCGGGGCCATCACGATCGCGACCAACATGGCCGGTCGTGGCACCGACATCATCCTGGGTGGCAACCCCGAGAGTCTCGCGATCGATCTGTTGCTGGAGCGCGGTCTTGCGGACCTCTCACAGGTTTCCGCCGACGAGTTCGCCACCGCCCGAGCCGAGGCATCGGGAATCTGTTCTTCTGAAAAGGAGCAGGTTCTGGGTGTGGGCGGGCTGCATATCATCGGGACCGAGCGCCATGAGAGTCGTCGTATCGACAACCAGCTTCGCGGCCGTGCAGGTCGTCAGGGAGATCCTGGATCCACCCGATTCTATCTGGCACTCGACGACGACCTCATGAGGCTTTTCGGCGGGGAGCGTCTCGCCAAGCTCATGGATTCCATGAACGTTCCGGATGAGGAAGCCATCGAGGCCGGCATGGTCACGCGCAGCATCGAGCGGGCCCAGCGCAAGGTCGAGACCTACCACTTCAACATCCGCAAGAACGTCCTCGAGTACGATGACGTCATGAACAAGCAACGCGAGATCATCTACCGCGAGCGTCGCAAGGTGCTCGAGGGTGCGGACATGCGCGACCACATGCTCCAGATGATCCGGCAGGTCGTCCAGGCCCAGGCCGACCAGTACATCAATCCCCAGGTCCAGCGGGATGAGTGGGACTTGCGGGGCCTCCTTCAGGCCGTCTCGACCTTCGTTCCTCTGATCGGCACGATCCCTCTTTCCGAGTTCGAGGCACTGCCCGGTTATGCGGCCATCGTCGCGCATCTCCAGGATCTTGCCGTCACGGCCTACGAGGTCAAGGAATCCACGCTCGAGGCGGAGCAGCTCCGGCAGTTCGAGCGATACATCATGCTGCGGACCTTCGACCAGAAGTGGATCGAGCACCTGCATGACATCGATGCCCTCCGGGACGGTATCGGCCTGCGTGCATACGGTCAGAAAGATCCGCTGCAGGAGTACAAGCGCGAGGCGTTCGATCTCTTCCAGGATCTCAAGCTGGCCATGCAGCACGAGATCGTCCGGCAGATCTTCCATCTCCAGGTCGTCTATGATGCGCCGCCTCCCCCGCCGCGCTCGATGACCATCCAGCTCAACGTCGCGGAGGGGGAGACGCCCACCGTGGACCTGGCTTCGCTCGCGGCTGCCGGTATCCCGCTCACGCTGGAGAATCTCCAGGCTCTGCGCGAGGCGGGCATCATGGTCGAGGGTGTGGCCGATGAGGCCCTGAACGGTGAAACACCCGACGAGGCTGAAGAGACCGGTGATGAGGCCGTTGCCATCGACGAGCCCTCGACCCAGGCCTGATCGTCCTTCCAGGTCCCTGTAACAGGAGGAATCCCATGACTCTGTCGGAAGCCCGTGCAGAACTCGCCTCGCTGATGGAACGCATCGGCGAGGCAAGGAGGCATCTTTGACCCGGATCGTCTTGCCGGTCGGATGAACTCCCTCGAGGCCGAGGCCTCGCAACCTGAATTCTGGAACGACCCCGTCCAGGCTCAGAAAACCATGCAGCAGCTGACATTGATGCGCCAGCAGATCGATCGCCTACAACTCTGGGAACGGCTCGGATCGGATGCCGAGGTGCTCATCGAGATGGGCCTTTCCGAGGGCGATGAATCGGTCCTCGACGAGGTTGAACGCGATCTCTCCCGGATCCGGGGGGCCCTGGCAGACTGGGAGACCGAGCAGCTCCTTGGTGGCGAGTACGACCAGGCGCCAGCCATCGTGACGATCAGCGCCGGTGCAGGCGGTACGGATGCTCAGGATTGGGCTCAGATGCTTCTGCGGATGGTCTCGCGATGGGCGGAATCGAAGGGTTTCAAGCAGGAACTCGTCGACATGTCCGAAGGTGAAGAGGCCGGCATCAAGAGCGCAACCGTCATCCTGACCGGTCCATATGCCTATGGCCGCATGATCGCCGAGAAGGGCGTCCACCGCCTGGTCCGGATCTCGCCTTTCAATTCCAATGGGAAGCGGCAGACCTCCTTCGCCTCCCTCGAGGTGACGCCGGAGTTCGCTGACCAAGAGACCGATGTCGAGGTGAACCCGGTCGATCTGCGGATCGACACTTTCCGCTCGGGCGGTGCGGGTGGTCAGAACGTCAACAAGGTCGAGACGGCCGTCCGCATCACGCACATCCCCTCGGGCATCGTCGTGGCTTGCCAGAACGAGCGCAGCCAGTACCAGAACCGCGAGACGGCCATGCGCATCCTCAAGGCCAAGCTCTACGAGCGGATGCTGGCGGAGCAGGCGAAGCGACTCGCCGATATCCGCGGCGGTCACCAGGAAGCCGCCTGGGGTAACCAGATCCGGTCATACGTCTTCCATCCGTACCAGATGGTCAAGGACCATCGCACGGGGCACGAGATCTCGCAGGTGCAGGCCATGATGGATGGCGACGAACTCGATGGCTTCATCGAGTCTTACCTGCGTGCCAAGGCCAGCGGTCAGTGGATGACCGCCGTGGGGGTCGAGGATCCCTAGATTCCGGAGCTAGTGCCCCATGACGACCATGCTGGATGCCTCGCGTCTCGAGGAACTCGGGCGGGCTTTTGCTCGCACCCGGGTCCTCGTGCTGGGGGACGTGATCGCCGATGAGTTCCTGACGGGCTCCGTCACGCGCATCTCGCGCGAGGCCCCGGTGCTCATCCTGCACCATCAGAAAACCGACCTGGTACCGGGTGGGGCTGCCAATGCGGCTGCCAACATTGCCTCGCTCGGTGGACAGGTTCATGTGCTCGGTCTGGTCGGGCCGGATGTGACAGGTGAAGGTTTGCGCCGTGCCCTGGATGTTCGCGGTGTCGATGCATCAGGCTTGCTGCTCGCCGAGGGACGCCCCACGACCACCAAGACCCGCATTTCGGCGTCCTCGCAGCAATCCGTCACCCAGCAGATCGTGCGCATCGATCGCGAGGTCCGCGAACCCATTTCGGGTGAACTCGAGGCGCGGGTTCTCGCAACACTCGAGGACCTCGTTCCCTGCGTGGATGCGATCCTGATCTCGGAATATGGCAACGGCCTCGTGACTCCACGGGTACTCGAATACACCCTCGAACTTGCCCGGCGTCATGACCGGGGTGTCACGGTCGATGCCCAGGGCGATCTGGCTCCCTACCGGGGGGTCCGTGCCCTCACACCCAACCAGCCCGAGGCCGAGGCCGTCGTCGGCTTCGCCATCACGGACGAGGCCTCGCTGCGCCGCGCCGGTGAGTTGCTGCTCGGTCGCACGGATGCCGACAGCGTCCTCATCACCCGGGGAGCTCTGGGTATCGCCTGTTTCGAGCGCGGGGGACGTCTGACGCAGATTCCGGCCTTCAACCGGACCGAGGTCTTCGATGTCACGGGCG
>JBEIFE010000280.1:0-3387 GCA_040382575.1 Candidatus Sericytochromatia bacterium | reverse complement strand
CGTCGCGGACGCGCGCATCCGTTCCAGGAAACCAGTCGATCGCAAGCTTGGCCGCCATGCGCTAGTGGGTCTCGAGGCGGGTTTCGACCTGCAGGAGCGCCTTGCCGAGCGGCGTGGCTTGCAAACCGTTGGCCAGCCACGCCAGATTCTGCGTGAAGATGAGGACGCCCACTCCGATGAGCAGCAAGCCACTGGCGCGCTCGACCCAGACCATGTGGCGCTTGATGCGATCCAGGAAACCGAGCGCCGCGTTGACGGCCAGGGCCGTCAGCAGGAAGGGCACTCCGAGCCCGGCAGAATAGACGGTCAAGAGGAGAATCCCCTGCTGGAGCGTGTCTTCCTGGGCGGCATACGTCAGGATGCCTGCCAGGATCGGGCCGATGCATGGCGTCCAGCCGAAGGCGAAGGCCAGGCCGACCAGCATCGCACCGAAGAGACCCGTGGGTCTCCGGTCGAGCTGGAATCGCTTCTCGGCATACAGGGCCGGGATGCGCAGGACGCCCATGGTGTGCAGGCCGAAAACCACGATGAGCACCCCGGCTGCCTGTGTGAGCCAGGGCAGGTTGTCATTGAGCGTCTGGCCCATGGCCGTGGCGGTCGCGCCCAGCAGCACGAAGACCATCGAGAAGCCCAGGACGAACCCGCAGGCATTCAGGAAGACCTGGCGTCGCGTGCCCGCGTCCCCCGCCCGGAGGCGATCGCTTCCAACCCCCGAGAGATAGGAGAGATATCCCGGTACGAGCGGCAGCACGCACGGGGACAGGAAAGAGATGATGCCTGCCGCGAAGGCGGTCGGGAGAGAAATTGCACTGGCCATGCACGTCATTGTCGGTTCGACGGCGCGAGGCGTCAAACCGGGGCTGCGAGGATTCAGATCGAAGGAACGATGTTGCCGCGTGTGACAAAGCCCTTGTCGAGCGAGGCGCCCGTCCGGTCGGCGATCGCCAGCAATTCGCGCAAGAGATGAGCCGTTCCCACCGCGTCCCCCAGGGCCCGGTGGCGTACGCGTGCCGGGATCTCGATCCCGAAGTGGGCCGTGAGCGCGCCCAGCTGGTAGGTGGCGAGACCGGGCACCAGCATGCGTGCGAGTCGTACGGTGTCCAGGTGGGCGTGGGGCAGGCGGTTCCCGGTAGCCACGTGGGCCTCGAAGTCGAGGAATCCCCGGTCGAACCGGGCATTGTGCGAGACCAGGATCGACCCCTGGCAGAACTCCAGGAAAGAAGGCAGCAGGGTGGCGAATCGGGGTGCTCCGAAGACCATGGAATCCGTGATGCCGTGAATGGACATCACTCCCCGCGGGATGAGGCGGTCGGGGTCGACGAGGCTTTCGAAGGTCGCCCCCACTTCCCCGCCCTCGATGACGACGGCTCCGATCTCCACGATCCGGTGGCCCTGCTGGGGCGACCCTCCCGTGGTCTCGAGATCGACGACGACGTAGCGCGTGTCCGGCTGCATGCTCTCATCGTACCGCGGTTCGCGACGAGCACCGTGCTAGCATGAAACAAACGGAGGTGAAGCGGCCGGGAATCCGCGTCATCTCCGGTTGTATCGGTCCTGTTCGAAAGGTCACTCCGGTGGACGATCCCTGGAATCTGCTCCTCGAGTCTTGCGCAAACCGGGGGATCTCCGTCGACCCCGATTCCATCGAGCGAATGAAGCGCTTCGCAGCTTTGCTCCTGGAAGCCAATGCCGTGCATAACCTGACCCGCATCACGGATCCCCGGGATCTCGTCATCAAGCATTTTCTCGATTCCCTCTCGGTTTGCCACGTGCTGACCGAGGCCGAACGGGCCGGCAGTCGCTTCATCGATCTGGGCAGTGGACCGGGGTTTCCGGGCATCCCGCTCGCGATCGCCTTGCCCGGCCTCACGGGGACCTCTCTCGAGGCCACGGGCAAGAAGGTGGCCTTCCAGCAGTCGGTGATCGAGGCGCTCGGGCTACCACTGGTGGCCGTACAAGGGCGAGCCGAGGTGCTGGGGCGAGATCCGGCATTCCGCGAGCGCTTTGACTGGGCCGTGGCGCGGGCCCTGGCCGCGTTGCCCACCCTGGTCGAATATGCGCTTCCTTTCGTTCGTCCAGGTGGTGCATTCATCGCCATGAAGGGGGCACGCGCCCATGATGAGATCGAACTCGCGGGCCCCGCGATCCGAAAGCTCGGCGGCCAGCTGGATCGGGTGGTGGATCTCGAATTACCGGACGGAGAAGGCGATCGTCATCTCATCGTGATCCGCAAGGTTGTTGCCACGCCGCCAACCTATCCCCGCTCCGGCGGAGCCGCACGTGACCGCCCTCTGCTCCGTTGATCTGACGTCGCTTGCCTTCATATCAGCGTGTTGACATCTGGTGATATTTTTCACACGTCCCGGGGTATACCACGGATGGAGCGGTTTACGAGTTCTCGACCGGATGAGCCTTGCGGGGCTTGTCTCTGGGGGCGATTCGCATGAAAAATTTCGCCGTTGTGCAGGAGCACTTCCGCAAGCTTCGCTGTGCGCACTGTAACGAATCGTTCAGTCCGGAGGGAGTCAAGTTACTCCGGGAAGAGAAGGATTACTGGGTCGTTCGCGTCCACTGCGTGAAATGTGACCAGCCTGCCGGAGTGGCCATCGTCGGCGTCGAGTACGAGTCCGTTGAAACGCCGATCGAGCCGACCCGGGAATTGCAGCCGATCAGCCACCCACCCAGGTGGCGTGGTGTCTTTTCCTCGCGACGCGAAGAGGAACACTTCTCGCGGTTGAAACCCATCACGACCGACGAGGTCATCGATGCACATCGCTTCTTCAATGATCTGGGTGAAGACTGGATGAAACATGTGCCACGACGGGCGTGAATGACGTCCGTGACCACTCGAAGGGGGGGAGGCTAGAGCCTCCCCCCCTGTTTTGCCTGACCACCTCGGACACGGACCAGATCATCCGACTGGCCACGGGTTCAGTTCGACACGGTCCAGACTCGGCTCGCGGCCACGCGCCCCAGGTTGTTGCGCAGACGCTTTCCGATCTCGGGTCTGGCCGTGATGAGGCGCTGGTAATCCTCGAAGGGGAAGGACAGGAGGCGAGTCGGGACCACGGCCACCACATCTGCGGTCCGCACCTTTTGCATGTACACCAGGGCCATCTCACCGAAGACCTGTCCCGGATTGAGACGTGCCACCGGGACACGTTCCCGATCTTTCACGACGATGACGTCGAGCGCCCCCTGGGTGACGATGAAGAACGAGTCAGACGGATCTCCCGTGCGAACGATGGCCTGGTCGGGCTGGGCGTTGAGCGGAACGGCGATCGCCTCGATCTCGGCCAGTTCGGCGTCGGACAGGCCCGTGAAGATGTTCGCCGCACGCAGATAATCCCGGGTGCCGTCTGCCGACGGAGCCTGACTCTTGACGGG
>JBEIFE010000279.1:0-3395 GCA_040382575.1 Candidatus Sericytochromatia bacterium | reverse complement strand
GTCCTGCGAGGAATCGACCTGTTCGTCTGCATGGACGAGACCTCGATCGCCTGGCTGGCCCGGACGGCCCGGAGCGTTCACTACAAGGCGGGGGAGCGGATCTTCATGCGACAGGACGTCGGCGACAGCCTGTTCGTCATCCGCCAGGGACTCGTCCACCTCACGATCGATCCAGAGCAAAGGCGCGTCACGCGTCCCTTCGCCATCCTGGAGGAGGGGGACTTCTTCGGGGAGATGTCCCTGCTGACGGGAGAATCGAGAACGGCCTCGGCAGATGCCGCCACTGACTGCGACCTGATCGAGATCGACCACCACCAGATCGCACCGCTCCTGGAAGAGCACCCCGAGTTCCTGCATCGGATCTCGAAGGTGATTGCCGACCGTCAGGCCAGCATCGAGGCCGCCGAGGAAGCCAACTGGGAAGATCCGGACGTGCCGGTGGGGGTTCACCTCGAGGCGGCGCGCGAGGTCCGCTCTCTCGAGATGTTCGAGCGGATTCGCAAGTTTTTCAAGCTACGATGACGCGCGCTTCCGCTCGAGTTCACGCCGTACAGACTGGATGATATCGGGCGCCGCCTGACGCGCCCCCCAGTCGATGGCCCACGCAGGCAGGAAGCCCAGCCCGGGATCGACTCGTACCTGGTAAACGATGAGCGTACCGCGTTCGAGCGGTTCGAGAGTCCATCCACCCACGACTTCCTTGACCGTGCCCTCGATGTGCCGGATGTTGAACCGCCGACGGTCCGGGGACGTGGTGATCCGGTTGACGGTCCAGCGATCCTCGAATGGCCAGGGATAGTCGAGCAGGCTGTAATGGTCCTGATAGTCGGGCGTGACGGCGCGGACCTCGGTCTTGAGGATTCCCCTGAAGATGCGCTCGTAGGAATCGAAGTCGACCAGGACGTCCCAGACCTTGTCGGGGTCATCCGGCACGATGCCCACCGTACGCACATCTTTGAGCGTGGACTCGCGCGTGTCGCGCAGGTCGACGAGGACCTCGCCACGCCGCATCCGTCGGACCTCGTCGGCAGAGAAAGCGGATAGGCCCTGGCCGCGGCTCTCCGGAGCGAAGCCGAGCAAAAGAAGGGCAGCAAGCATCAGGGAGCGGACGTTCATGCGGGTTTCCCGGTGCGAAAAGAGCTTCACGAGTGAATCATGCCCGGTAGCGGGATCGTTCAAGCAGCCGGAACGGGCTCGATCCCGATCTCCGGCCCCTGAGTCCGACCGAACCACCAGACGAAGGCCCGGAGCCCGAGCAGGTAGGTGTGGAACTTGTAGCTCACCATCTCGGGATAAGCTCGCTCATGCGTCCAGCCCTGGACCTTGACCCGGTAGGCATACACGGCCGTGCCCGTCCGGTCACGACCCTGCATGCAATGCACATAAACGGGCAGGCGAGCCGCATCCCGGGTGAGGTCGAGCCACTGTTCGACCTTCGACATCCGCGGTGGTGTGATGACACTCATGGGCAGGCTCACGAACCCCACGCCGTTGGCCTCGCACCACTGGCGCTCGAACTCGACGACCTTCCGGTCGTTCTCGAGGTTGACGATGGTCTTCACGCCCCGCGCCTTGAGCTGCATGAGTCCCTTGACCGTGGGACGGGCCCCGCGCCAGAGCGCGGGCGTCACGGTGCCGAAATTGCCGAGGTCTTCCTTCGGGGGATTGAAACCCAGGGTCCCTACCCCGGGCTCGGGCGGGGCATCGTCGATCAGCTGATCAGGCGAACGAGTTGCGAGACGCTCCTGGGCCGCCTCGTCGAGCGGCGCGTCGGCAGCCTGGGCCGAAACCTGCGCGAGCGAAGTCTGGCGTGAAGGCCCGGACACCGCGGGCTGACCGCAGGCGACGAGGGGGATGGTCGTGAGTGCGAACACGAGACCGCTGAGCAGATGGCGCACGGGACCTCCTGGAGCAGGACGGGGCATCCGGAGATCTTATCGTGAATTCTGCGTCGATCTGACCTGTCGTTAACGTTTCAAGGGCGGCGATCGCCCAGGATGCGCGCCCAGGCCGGAACCAGCATCGCCAGATCGCCCACGAGCGGCTGATCGGCGATCGCCATGACGGGTGCATCGGCATCGCGGTTGATCGCAAGCACGTTCCGGGTTCCGGCGATCGCCCCCAGGAAATCGGCCGAACCGCTCACGCCTACCGTGACCAGCAAGTCCGGGCGCACCTTCGCCCCTGCCGCGCCGACCAGACGCTCCGCTCCTGCCAGCCCTGCCGCGACGGCGCCGCGGGTCGCTCCGAGCTCGGCTCCGAGTGCCGCGGCGAGGTCCACGAGCTGGCTCCATGTCGCCGTGTCCGGGATGCCCTTGCCTCCCACGACCAGACGCCGGGCCTGCTCGAGTGCGGGGCCCTCGGCGGGCAGGCGATCGCCCGCGACCAGCCGGGGCGCGGCGGGCGCGGGCACCTCGACGGGGATGATCTGACCGCGCCGGTTGCGGTCGGGACGGGCCTCGCGGAAGGCCCCTGAGCGCAGCGCCACGATCTGGGGTTTGCGCGCGTCGATCACGCTGGTCGTGACGTACTTGCCCCCCATCACGGCGCGCGTCACGCGCACCAGGCGCTCGGCGTCATCGAGCATCAGACCGATCGCATCGGCGATGTAGCCCGTGCGCGCCCTCACGGCGAGGCGCGGCGCCACCTCGTCGGCCACGCGCGCCCCGGCCATGAGCAACAGCTCGGGACGGTGACGCGCCACGAGCTCACCGAGCACGGCCGTCTAGACCTCGGGTTCGAAGGTCCCGACCTCGACCCCCTCCACCTTGAGGACCGTGTCCGCCCCGAGTTGGATGAGATCCTTGGCCGCCCGGGCCGCATCGGCACCGATGAGCGGAACCTGGACCCGCGTCCCCAGCTCATCGGCGATTTCCCGGGCAGCCGCGAGCGCCTGCTTGAGCTCGGGCTCGGCGAACCCACCCCGGACCTCCCCGAGCACCCAGATGTTCCGGGCCTCGTGGCCGGTGTTGAGATGACCGGAGGACTCCCCGCTGCCCAGGGCCGCATCCTGGGCCGAAGCCCACGAGAGCCACGCGTCGTCGAACGAATCAGCCATGTGTCCAAAATCCTCGATAGAGGGCCGGAGGACCGGCCTACAGGAGTCCGCGGGCGCTCAGCTTGCCCATGACCTCGCGCAGCACGTCGGGACGGCTGGCGTCGATCGCCTTGCCCTTGCGCTGCCGCTCGGCCGCCGTGACGGCCACCAGGCGTGCCAGGGCGCCGGCCTTGCCCACCGAACCGGACTCGACCCCCAGGTCGGCGAGTGCCAGCTGGGTGAACGGCTTGCGTCCGGCCTTCATGACCCCCATCGCCGTCGCCAGGCGCGGCTTGGGAGCCTCACGCCCCACCGACAGGACGCAAGGCAACGCGATGCGCGCCGCGAAGGCGCCCTC
>JBEIFE010000278.1:0-3427 GCA_040382575.1 Candidatus Sericytochromatia bacterium | reverse complement strand
CGACCCGCAGCTCATGCAGGATCTCCCCCTTGGTGACGGGGGCGAGCAGGACCTTGCCGAGCAGTTTCTCCTGCTCCAGGACGGCCTTTTCGGGTACGAGGGCCTTCGGCACCTCGCGCGCCTCGATCATGGTCACATCGAGTTGCTTCCGGGCGGGCAGATCGGTGGTGGGCACGTAAACCGTGACTTTCTGGGCACCGGCCAGGATCCCGCTCGAAAGATCCGAGAGATACGTGACGGAGAGCAGACCGGCGATCGCCGCGACCCCGAGTGCCGCGAACAGCATGCGGCGATCGACGTCGAGGTCGGCCAGGATGGACTTGCGTCGTGGACGACGACCGGACTGCCCCCTGGGGCGACGCGGCGGCGTGCCGGACCGGGAGTCATCCCCCCCCTTGCCGGACCTGGACCCGTCCCGGAGCTTGTCGCGCAGGTTGGACATGTCGCTGTCGTCCTCCCGGAGGGCTCTCCCAGATCCAGGTTACGCCCGACTCGTGGGCATCCTGGACCAACCACCATCTCCGCGTGCGCACCTCGCGCCGCAGAGGCAAGAAAACCAGGGGCACCCGCTCGAGATCGGCCGTGAGGACCCCGATCGGAACCTCGGCCTTCCAGCCGAGTGCCGCCTCCCGAGCCAGGAGATGGACGACGGCCCTGGCGAGTGGCATCTCGAGCCGTGTTGCACCCGCGGAGATCTTACCCGCCGGTCGATCGTCCGACACCTGGATCGCGGCAGCCAGCCCGTCGCTCGACGGAAGACCGGCGAAAACCACCGCACCTGCCAGCAAAAACCTCCAGGCCGCGTGGCGGCACCTCATGGAACAGGCTCCTCGAGGACCTCCCGGATCCAGGGATTGAGCTCCATCAGCCCCTGGTTCCCGGCTCCCCGGACCGGGAGCTCACCCGGCATGTAGGCCTCGGCCGCAAGCCCCGGCCCCTTCCAGAGTGAACCGCGCCGTCCCGTCAGGAAGCGCGAGCCCTCGTTGAGCCCTCTCCCCAGCCAGTCGAGCAGGGCAGGCCGGGAAACCACGCGCTCACCGTACAGGACGAAACCGATACCGTAGCGACCATCTCCACTGCGTGCCGAGTACACGTGGCCATGTCGGCCGAGCGGCGTCACCTTGCCCAGCGACTGACGCCTCACCTGAGGTTCGAAGTTCCATCCGGGGGCCTCCACCGTGACGCTGCGTCCGGCTCCGAGCGCGCGGGCGGCCGCAGGCTGGACCTTGCTGCCGGAACGGGCGATCTGGACGAGGCCCTCGCCGGCAAGCTTGTCGCGCAGACCCCGGGCCGTGGCGAGCATGGAGGCCTCACGTGCGGCGTAACGCGCCGCCGTGAGAGCCTGCTGGCGTTCCAGCACCCCCTGGCCCAGGAACGCGATCGCCAGCAGCATGAAAAGCAGGATCGGCAGGGCGACCGCCACCTCGACCATCGCCTGGCCGCGCTGCCTAGTGTTCCGAGACGATGTTGCCCCCGGCATGGGGACCTCCGTAAGAGCCGTCCTCGCGCTGCCCCGAGCGAACCAGGCGCGGCGAGTACCAGTGTATCCGGAAGGGGCCGGCGGCCAGCGGACTGAAGCGCCCCGGTTCAGACCGGGCCAGGACCTCGGCGTCCACGAAGCCCGCCGAGGCCCAGCCCGGAAGCTCGATGGGTTGGGGGCGGGCGGCTCCGAAGAGGCCCGCCCCGAGTGGCTGGTAGCGCGCGGTGGCCTCCACGAAGCTCTTACCCGCGACCTTGCCATTCCCGAGGCCCTCGTGCGGGTAGTTCACGGCCCCGATGAAACGCTGCTGGTCGGAATTCTCGCGCAGGGCTCCCGTGGCATCGAGCGCCCGCACGTTCTGCGCATCGAGCGCGCCGCCGCTCGAGACGTGGCTGTTAAGCCCGCGGATGTTGGCGGCATAGGCGAGCCTGGCCGCATCGGCGACGATGGAGGGACCTTGCTGGTCTATCCACGCGTTGTAAGCCACCAGTCCCGACTGCAGGCGCTCGAGCTTCTTGATGTAAGCTTCCGCGCGCTCGAGATGGCGCGTGAAAGCCGCGTCGTCACTCATCTTCGCGAGAGCCTCGACGAATTCCATGCGGGCCCGGAGGGCCTGCTCCGTCATGGCCAGATAGGCGAGTTCCCGGGTGTGATGCACGCTGACCTTGACCGATACAGCGGCCAGAGCTGCCGCATCGGCCGCCGTCTGGACCTGGGTCTTGGCCCCGATCAGGCGACCGAGGTCGACCAGGGCCACCACCGCCGTCGCGAGGACCGTGAGCCAAAGGGCAACGGCGACGAGGGCCTGGCCATCCTCGTTCCGCGCAAGACGGGGGGATCTCACCGCCCTGTCCTCGCCCGGACGCCAAAGAGTGCCGAGTCGAGCTGGTCGAGCGAGGTCCGCACGGGCTTCGCCGCGACGGCCAGAGGCAACATGGCCGCCTGCAACCCCATCATCACGGCAGGGCTGAAGGCCGGATCGGCCTTCAGCTCGGTGCGCAGCGCCACCAGAGCCTTCGAGCTGGTCCGCAGAGCCGTGGTGAGGCGTCTGGCCTGGCCCAGCGGGACGACATCGAGGGTCTCGGCCTCCGAGGATGCATAGACGGCCGACAGCGTACGGCCCGGACGGAAGGATCGCCCGACCGGGTTCTCCGACACGGCCTGGAGCGGCTGCAGGGACAGGGCATCGAGGAGGGCCGTACTCTTCGCCGGGGCTCCGGGGATCACGCCGATCGCCTGTCTCACCCGGTCCATCGCGGGCCCGAGACGCTCGGGCAATCGGCCCAGGACCGGACCCAGCTCGGCCAGATACTGGACGGATTCGGCGGCATCTGACTGGACGGCCGACCGGCCCTGCTTGCCCGGCACATGCTCCCGGTTCACGAGGACCCGGGCCCCGATCTGACCGAGATCCGAGCGCAGGCTGCCGCCCGTCGCGGCCGACATGGCCTGGACCACCGAACTCCAGCGGCCGTGGGGATGCACGATGCTGACGGCCACCGACTCGTCCTGGGCGCCGGTCGTGACGGTGAGCTTGCCACCCTGGCCGGTCGCGGCCTCGTGGAGCCAGATCTGACCGGATTCCCGGGAATAGGCCTCGAGGACGGCCTGCCCCCCCTTCACGAAGCTCGTGCCCTCGCGTCCCCCGACGGCCGCAGCCCGGGCCGAAAGAAAGGCGGCACCGCTCGCGACCATCTGGTGATGCAGATAGATCCCGAGTTCGAGGCTGGCGAAGGTCATCAGCAGAAGAACCGGCAGGACGATCACCCACTCGACGAGGGCCTGCCCGGCCTGCCGGCGCCGCGCGCGAGCCCCGTTCATCGGGCGAAGGCCAGGGCCGTGAGGGCCCCGAGGGCGATCGCCACCCCGTACGGAAAGGGAGGGACGACGCTCGAGGTGGGAGGCTTCACGGCAGAAGGGCCATAGGTGATGGCGGCGATGCCCTGG
>JBEIFE010000277.1:0-3452 GCA_040382575.1 Candidatus Sericytochromatia bacterium | reverse complement strand
GGTGCAGTCGCCGCGCCGACAGGTGGGCGTGCTCGAGCGTCTGGGGCTGGGTGGACGTCGGAGAACCTCCGGCAAGCGTGGTCGTCGTTCGGTCGACGAGGGAGACGTCGGCATTCCTGGCTCCTTCCGTCTGGCCGTCATCCAGGCCCTCGAGTTGATCGGGGATGAGCGTGCGCTCGCGCTCGCCCAGTTCGATACGATCGTGACCCCGGACGAATCCCGTCCGTTACCCGACGGTTCCCGTTTGCCGCGTCCCCGAGCACGGGAACTCGGGGAGCTTCCGGGTGAGGCCACCGGCGCAAACTGATCGTGTTTCGAGAAAACGTCGAGGCCTTCTTCGCACCGTATCTGACCGGTCAGCTATCGCGCTATCTGGATGCCCACCATCCCGATGCGCGACTGATCTGTTCGGGCCTTTCTGGACCTGCGCGGGACTTCTCGGTTCCTTCCAGTGCCGATGCCCCCGATTCCAGGGTCTCCGGGAGGATGGCTCCCGTCCAGGGCCTTGGTCCGATCGAGATCCATCGAAATCCGACTGGCTGGTTGGCGAGGATCACCGTCTTGCTGGATGGCCATCCCCCCCGTCAGGTTGCCGTGCTGGGAGATGATGCGGGGCGCTTGCTCGGTGCTGCCTGGGATCCCTCGGGTGACGCGCTCCGGGAAGTCGTGCAGGCCTGGGTGGCTGCCGAATGGGCTCAGGCCCCGGCTGATGTCTCCGGCATGAGCACCGTCCTCGATCTGGCCTGGAATCGCAACGGGCTACCCGTCGTTCCCATCCGGACGCTCGACGCTCTTCGATTCCGCTGTCACCGTTCAGGCAATTGCTGCCGCTCGGACTGGGGCGTCTCCGTCGGCGATCAGACACGGGAAGCCTATCAGCAAGTGGACTGGCCGTCATTGCTCGGACCTGACCGTGGCAAGGGATTCCTCGTTCCCCATCCCGGCGGCGATGGGCATCGACTGGCTGCTCGCGGCTCCGATTGCATCTTCCATGACGGGGACAGCTGTGCCGTGCATGCGGCCATCGGAACACCCTTCAATCCGACATGCGTGACCTTTCCCGTTACCTTCACGTGGACACCGGATGGTCCAGAGGCCTCCGCATCATTCACTTGCCCGTCGGTACTCGAGGGGCGAGGGGAGCCTCTCGAGGATCGGCAAGACGATTTACAGGCTCGCTGGTGGCTATGGGAGAGCGAGGCCACGCGGATTCCGGAGTTCGTCAAGCGATGCGTGGATGGTGAGGTGGTTTCCTACCGGGTGTTTCGACGTTTCGAACAGGCCCTGCTCGAAACCCTGGGTACGCATGGCTCCGGTTTGCACGGACGTATGCGCGCTTGTCTCGAGGCGGCCGTCGCCTTTTCCGGTCCGGGTGCAGAGGTGCCGACGTTTCGGATGACCGAGTCATGGGCCGGTTCAGACGGTGACGGCCTTCCGTGTCACGGCCTCCTGGACACCTTTGTCTTCGCCGCTTCCCGTCTTCCCCGCTCCGCAGACATGCGCGAACTGCCGCCAGGTGCAGCGGTCCGGATCGCGTCCTGGATCGCTGCCGAGGGCATCCGATGGAGCGAGCCCGACGAAAGGTTGGTGGCCTATCTCCGTCAGATCTGGTTTCGCAAGCGACTCATCCCGGATCTCGGTGTGATGGCCCAGGTTTTCCAGTTGCCCCTCTGTCTGGCCGCACTGCGCGCCATTGCCTCGTGGATGGCATGGTCTGACCACCGTGACCGGGTCGAGCAGGCAGACGTCTTGCGGGCCGTGGAAGCCCTCGAAACGTTGCTCGTTCACGGTCCAGGCTTCGCGCGACTCGTCACGGGAGATCGGTTGCTCCGGCCGCAGTGGTCGGATGTCACCTGGGCCAGACGCTGGCTCGCCTACGCGTTCTCGACTTGACCTTCTACTTTCCCGAAAGGGCCCGAGATGTCCGATGGATCGGCCTCGATGGGTGGATCCCCGACCGGCAGTTCAAGGCGCCGGAGCGACTCGTACATCGACAGCAAGGGCTCCTTCAAGGGGTCACGAAGCTCTTCCGGGAGCAACCGGTAGTTTCCGAGTATCTTGCGATATGCACCGACCGTCGCGGCCGAAGAGCGGGCGGCTCCGGTCTCGTCTCCACGCTCGAGAGCGCCCACGTAATGAGTCAGCCCCTTCTTGAAGGCTGCCACGGCCTGTTTCGTGTCGAGGTAAACGGGATTTTCATCGGCCCGGTTGATCATCTTGCCCCTCCGCGAATGCGAGAAGGAAAATCCTTCCGACGTCGTTGTACCCGCGTGGCCGGATAGATTGACTCGCGATGTCGTACATGATACGTTAAGGCCACGATTAAGGAAACGTTAACCTGTTTCTAAACTTGAGTTCGGGTCTCAGCGTGGAGGTCATCATGCGCTCTAACCGTTCCATCACCCTCGTAGCCCTGGGCGCCATCGCGCTGTCCGTCACTGCCTGCGGTGTCAATCCGGGCTTGTCCGGTCTCACGTCCGGTGGTCAGATCTCGGCTCGCAAGGTGGCTTCCGATTTCCGCGTCGGTGGCTTCGACCTCGATCGTGCCGCCATGCAGGAGAGCTGGGCCCCCGTCCGGCACCTGCCCCGCGCCACCATCCCCGCCAAGTTCGACCTGATGGCGAACGAGGCCCCCATCTACGACCAGGGCAAGCTCGGTTCCTGCACGGCCTTCGCGATCGCCAAGGGCCTCCGCGAGAGCCTCCAGCGCAAGAACGGCGAGACGCCAACCTCCCTGAGTGCGCTCTTCTTCTACTATGCCGAGCGTGAGCTTCGTGGCTCCATCAACCAGGACTCCGGCGCCACCATCACCGATGGCATGCAGGTCCTCACCAGGACCGGTTGCGCCCCTGATTCGACCTGGGCCTACGACATCACCAAGTTCGCCGTTCGTCCCCCGCAGGAAGCCTACGACGGCGCCGCTGCCTGGAAGCTCAAGGAGAAGCCGGTCAAGATCGGTGGTCTTGATGACCTCAAGCAGGCGATCGCCAAGGGCTCGCCCGTCAGCTTCGGCTTCATGGTCTTCGAGAGCATCCGCAAGGTCGGTGCTGATGGCATCATCCCCGTGCCCGCCATCACCCAGGACAAGCTCCTCGGCGGTCACGCCGTCACGGCCGTCGGCTACGACGACGAGACCCAGCTCGTGAAGATCCGCAACTCGTGGGGCACCGAGCGCGCTGACAAGGGCTACTACTACATGCCCTACGGCTACTTCAAGAAGGCGATGATGGTCCGCGACTACTGGACCGCCGTCCGCTAACCGGGAACGGTCCTCCCGGGGGGATTTGCGGCTTACGTCCTCGGGGGCGTGGCTCACGACCTTCCAGGTCGCTTCGCCCCACCCCCTGCGGGCGCGCTCGCAAATCCCCTCCGGGGGGACCGTTCCTCCTGTTTTCTCGGGGCCTTGCTCGTGGCACTACGTGCCACTCGCTCGGCCCCTACGCATTTTTTGC
>JBEIFE010000276.1:0-3464 GCA_040382575.1 Candidatus Sericytochromatia bacterium | reverse complement strand
GAACAGCAGCCACAGGAAGCGGGTGCCGGACAGGGAGCGCTTGTAGGAGGCGGGGCTGCTGAGCAGCAACAACGTGGAGAGTGCAACACCGCCGCTGGCCCAGCCTAGCACGATGGACACTCCTACGAGGCAGGGGAGGCGCTGCAAACAGGATGTGCTGCGCTGCACTTTGAGGGCGTCGGGCACGGCGAAGTAGGAGAGGTCCTCGAACACCGTCACGTTGTTTCCAGCGTCTCTGCCGCTGCCTCCGTACATGCGGCAGGTGTTAGCGTGAGATGGGGGCGGGGCCAATGCACATCCTACATTACGAAGTAGTCGCTGATGCCCATCAAGCTGCAGGCGCTGAAGGCGCGGGGCTGGGGCGCGGGGTTGGAGGGGAGCGCGCTGCCGCCGACAGTGGCCAGAGCAGACGCGGAATCAAAGGAGAATACTGTAAGTGGCAGGGAGGGGAGTATGGCAGATGACAGGGTGATGCCTCCAGCGACAATCGCCGCGCCGGAGTGTGAGTACGATGCGTCGGGTTCGAAGGAGGCGTGCGGCCAAGGCGACGCGGCGCACGCGCCATACAGAGGAGCAGAGGCAGCGGCGCTGTCGACCGACGCCCACGTCACGGACGAAGATAGAGAAATGGAGCCGAAGAACGCGGCGCTTGAGAGTGCGCTGCCGCTGCATGTCCGCTGCTGCCAGCACGGCTTTCCGAGGGTCCCCCGGAAACAGGGCGATGAGCGCATCCTCGACGTAGCGATGGACGAAGCCGCCGTGCTGGCGGATGCATGGTCCCAGGAGCGAGAAGCAGCGGTTGAGCCATGCGAGCGTCTCTTCCGGGGACAGGCCGGAGGTCAGTTGAGTGAAATCGTGTACGTCGGCCACGAGGATCGTCATCGACCGGGCGGTCGCATCGCCGAGCCGCAGCCGTGAAACGTCCTCGTAACCGAGCGCTTTCAGAAACTCGGTCGGGACGAATCGCCGGATACCATCGCTCGAGGCTTTCAGCTGGCGAGTCCGATCCTGCACGCGTTGCTCGAGTTGCTGTGTCAGTTCCTCGGCCCGGGCCTTCTCTTCGACCAGTTGTTGATTCAGTCGCTCGAACTGGTCCTTCTGGAAGTGGAGCCGGTGGTGGAGAGTCGTGACTCGCTCCGCGGCGATTAGGCGTAGCTGAAGGTCTTCCCGATCCAGGGGCTTCGAGAGGAAATCGTCTGCCCCTGCCATCATGGCGATCTTCCGGTGGTCCCGGTCTCCCAGCGACGTCAGCATGATGAAAAAGGTGTATCCGTGAGTGGTCGATTTCCGGACGCGCTCACAGAGCTGCAAACCGTCCAGACCCGGCATCAGCCAGTCGCTGATCACGACGTCAACGGGTCGGGTCTGGTAGATCAGCCAGGCCTCGTCACCGGATGCGGCGGTCCAGCACGTGTGTCCTTCTTTTTCGATGCACCGTTGCAGGATGAGACGCGAGGTGGAGTCGTCGTCCGCGACGAGAATCTGCATCAGGCCCCGCCCGTCATCCCGCTGGCCTGGCCGTCGATGAGCTTCACCACGGCGGCCACTTCGAGCTCGAGCACCGGAATCAGGCGCAAGGCCTGGTGCGTGTCCGCGAGCCTGAGGAGGGACTCGACCTCCTTGCCGACCGAGGCGACACGGCGCGCCCCGACGTTCAGGGCACTCCCCTTGATCGTGTGCGCCGCTCGATGGGCCGTGACCAGGTCACCCGCCGCGATCGATGCGGACAGCAACTCGAGCTGGCGGGCCGAATCTACCCGGAATACCGCCAGGATCTGCTGGACGAGGTCCTCTTCGCCCGGCTCCTGGAGCTGACGCAGGCCCTCGAGGACGATTTCGTCCAGCAGTGGTTCTCCCGGAGGCGCCTCGGCTGGCGCATCCGGTGACGGTTCCTGGCTGACGGGAGACAGCCAGCGTTCGAGCATCTCTCTGAGGCGCTCAGTCGTCACGGGCTTGGACAGGTAGTCATCCATGCCGGCCCGCAGACAGGTGTCCCGATCGCCCTCGATGGCATTGGCCGTCAGGGCAATCACGGGAATCCGAGAAAGCGGCCCCTGGAGCTGGCGGATCCGGGCGGTGGCCTCGAAACCGTCCATCTCGGGCATGTGGCAGTCCATCAGGACGAGGTCGAAGGACCGGTTTTGCAGAGCCTCGAGCGCCAGGAGACCATTTCCGGCCAGCTGAGCCTGGTATCCCAGCTTCTCGACCATGCGCATCGCCACGGTCTGATTGACGAGGTTGTCCTCGGCAATGAGGATGCTTCCTCGTTTGGAACGCTCGGGTCCGTGCCCCTGAACGGGTATCGTGGTCTCCCGGGTCTGGCGCTCCGCCCCACCGACGGTTTGACCCGTCCCCCTGAGGACCGTGATCAGGGCGCGATGCAGCTGGGCCATCCGGACCGGCTTGGTGAGCGTGAGGGAGATACCCGCGGACTGGGCCTCGTCCATCGGGCCGTGTAGGCCGAGCGAGGTCAGCATGACCAGCGGGACCTCCCGGTGGTCGGGGTCGGACTTGATGGCCTGAGCGACCTGGAGACCGTTCATGCCAGGCATCATCATGTCGAGCAGGACGAGGTGGAACTTTTCATTCCGCTCGGCGGCCTCCTGCATCAGGTTCAGGGCATCGGGACCATTCTCGGCGCCCACGTGCACGATGCCCCAACTGCTCAGCTGGTGATGCAGGATCGAGCGGTTGGTGGCATTGTCATCGACCACCAGCACCCGCAGGCCCCGCAGGGACAGGTCGGTCATCGAGGATTGATGGGTGGCCGAGATGGCCTCGACATCGATCGTGAACCAGAAGGTACTGCCCTTCCCAGGCTCGCTCTCGACCCCGATGGCGCCCCCCATCAGCTCGGTCAACCGCTTGCAGATCGCCAGCCCCAGCCCCGTACCGCCATAACGCCGGGTGGTGGACGAATCAGCCTGGCTGAAGGACTGGAAGAGACGGCCGATGGCTTCCTCGGAAATTCCGATGCCGGAATCCGAGATCTCGAACCGCAGCGTGAGCCGGTCAGCCGTCTGCCCCGCTCGCTTGACCCGGCAGATCACCTCGCCCTGTTCGGTGAACTTCAGCGCGTTGCTCAGCAGGTTGACGACGATCTGTCGGATGCGTGTGGGGTCGCCCCGTACCAGGCTGGGGACGTCGTGATAAACCAGATGGGCGAGTTCGAGCCCCTTCTTGTGGGCGCGTTCAGCCAGCATCTCGGCCACCCCCTCGACCGTCTCTCGCAGGTCGAAATCGATTGCCTCGATGTCGATCTTGCCGGCCTCGATCTTCGAGAAGTCGAGGATGTCATTGATGATGGTCAGGAGCGACTCGGCCGAGTTCTTGACGATGTCCGCGTAGCCCCGCTGCTCGTCCGAGAGATCCGTCTGGAGCAGCAACTCCGTCATGCCGATGACCCCGTTCATGGGGGTACGGATCTCGTGACTCATGCTGGCCAGGAAGTTGCCTTTTGCCTG
>JBEIFE010000275.1:0-3474 GCA_040382575.1 Candidatus Sericytochromatia bacterium | reverse complement strand
GCTCATCCCCTTGGTGGGGGTGAGCGGTTTGCCATCCAGGTGACCCGGACGGTGCAACCGTCGTTTGTGGAGTGTTGAGACCTTGACTGACGTGACACAGTACCTCACGCCGATCACCTGGTTTGCGATCATTTCGTCGCTTCTCGTGCTCGGATTCTCCGCCTTCCTGGCCCAGAACGTCGTCTCCCAGCCTGCCGGCAACGCCCGGATGCAGGAGATCGCCGGGGCCATCCAGGAAGGCGCCATGGCCTACCTGAACCGCCAGTACCGGACCATCGCGATCGTCGGGGTCGTTCTGGCCGTCGTCCTCGCCATCGCCTTCAAGAGCTATGTTCCGGCGCTCGGCTTCGTGATCGGGGCCGTGTTCTCGGCCGCCGCCGGTTACGTGGGTATGAACATCTCGGTCCGGGCCAATGTCCGGACTGCCCAGGCCGCCGAAAAGGGCCTGGGGGCCGCACTGGCCGTCGCCTTCAAGGGCGGCGCCGTGACGGGCATGGCTGTCGTCGGTCTGGGCCTGCTCGGAGTCGGTGCGCTGTTCTTCGCCTTCTGGGGCAAGGAACCCGAGATCTTCAATCAGGCGATCGAGGGTCTTGGCTTCGGCGCTTCGCTCATCTCGCTGTTTGCCCGTCTGGGGGGCGGCATCTTCACGAAGGCTGCCGACGTCGGCGCCGACCTCGTCGGCAAGGTCGAGGCCGGTATCCCCGAGGACGATCCTCGTAATCCCGCCGTCATCGCGGACAACGTCGGTGACAACGTCGGTGACTGCGCCGGTATGGGCGCCGACCTCTTCGAGACCTACGTCGTCACGATGATCGCGGCGCTGCTGCTCGGTCAGATGGCGTTCCCCGGCAACGTGGCGGGCGTCCTGCTGCCGCTGGCCCTGGGTGGCGTCGCCATCGTGGCCTCGATCGTCGGCTCCTTCTTCGTCCAGCTCGGCGCCAACAAGTCGATCATGGGCGCCCTCTACAAGGGGACGGCCGTCTCGACCGGGATCTCGGCCATCGGTTTCTATTTCGTGAACCAGAAGCTCACGGGCCAGATGGGCCTCTTCTGGGCCTCGCTCGTCGGTCTGGCCGTCATGGTGGCCATCACCATCATCACCGAGTACTACACCTCGACGAATTACAAGCCGGTCAAGGCGATCGCCGAGGCCTCGCAGACCGGTGCCGCCACCAATATCATCTACGGCCTCGCGTACGGCATGGAGTCCACGCTGGCTCCCGTGCTCGTGATCGTCGCCGGTATCGCGGCCTCGTTCCTCTCTGCACGCGGTATCCCTGGAGCCTCCACGCTCCTGGTCGGCACCTACGGCATCGCGATCGCCGCGGTGGCGATGCTCTCGACGACGGGTATGGTCGTCGCCATCGACTCATTCGGCCCCATCACCGATAACGCCGGTGGAATTGCCGAGATGAGCCACCTGGGTCCCGAGATCCGCGAGATCACGGACGCCCTCGACGCCGTCGGCAACACCACCAAGGCCGTCACCAAGGGTTATGCCGTCGGTTCGGCCGGGCTCGCTGCGCTCGCGCTGTTCATCACCTTCACCCAGAAGGTCGATGTCAGCTTCAAGGAGCACTTCGGCGCCAACTTCCCCGCGTTCCAGTACACACTGCAGGATCCGAAAGTCATCATCGGTCTGTTCATCGGCGGCGTGATCCCCTTCTTCGCCTCCTCGCTGTTCATGATCGCCGTCGGCAAGGCCGCCCAGGCCGTCATCGTCGAGGTGCGCCGTCAGTTCCGCGAGATCAAGGGCATCATGGAAGGTACGGCCAAGCCCGAATACGGCAAGTGCGTCGACCTCGTGACGGCCGCAGCCATCCGCGAAATGCTGTTGCCCGGCTTCCTGGCCGTGGCAGCCCCGCTGGTCGTCGGTGCCATCGGTGGCCCGAAGGCTCTCGGCGGTCTCCTGGCCGGTGCGATCCTCTCGGGGATGCTCATGGCGCTCATGATGGCCACCGGTGGTGGCGCGTGGGACAATGCCAAGAAGTACATCGAGCTCGGTAACTACGGCGGTAAGGGCTCCGAGGCCCACAAGGCCGCCGTCGTGGGCGATACCGTCGGTGATCCGTTCAAGGATACCGCCGGTCCCGCGCTGAACCCGATGATCAAGATCCTGAACATCGTGGCGCTGCTGTCCATCAGTCTGATGGTCGCGCTGCACCACTAGTCCGGATCCGGTCCCCCTCCGGCCCCCTGGAAGCAGGTTCCCGTGTCAGCCTTCTGGCTCAGACTTTTCGGTGTCCTGTGTCTCCTGGGGGCCGGAGTCTATCTTCTGTACCTGTTCACGCCCGAGAGCGAACCCCGTACGGGGCCGGTCGAGGGCGATCGCCCTGAATCCCGACTCCGGGCCAGGTTCCTCGAATGGCTCGAACGACTGGGCTCCGGGGCTCGCGAGGCCCTGGGGCAGTCTGCGCCCGTCGTGCGGGGTGGTCTCGAGCAGGCAGGTTCCTGGCTCAAAACGGTTTCTGCCCCCTCGTCGAAGGTCCACGAGACGCGCCTGGTGGCGCTTGCCCGGGAAGCCTCGCTCCGGGAGGGCTATGATGCCGGGCATGCCGAGCGCGTGGCCGATCTGGCCATCCGACTGGGACTGGCGCTCGGCTTCGACGAGGAAACCCTGCAGCAGCTCCGCTGGGCCGCCTGGTTACACGATGTGGCCCCCACCGGGCTCGACGAGGCTTTGAATGCGCCCATGGCACTTTCACCGCGGGACCGGAGCCGCCTCCAGCGTCATCCCCTGCTCTGCCAGATGGCGGTCGAGGACCTGTTGCCCGGTTCGGACGCTGCCTGGTGGGTCCGCATGGCGCACGAGCGATCGGACGGGACGGGGTACCCGGATGGTTCGTTCAATGCCGACCTGCCGCTCCCTGCCCGGTGCCTGGCGATCGCCGACACCTTCGAGGCCCTCGTGCATGACCGGCCTTTTCGGCGGGCCCTCGAGCCGCAGGATGCCCTGCTGGAACTGCAGCAGGTGGCGGGGACCCAGCTGGATGCCAGTCTCGTCAAGTGTTTCGTGGAGCAGGTCTACCCGGACTGGATCCGCTGAGACTGCTCACGGGATCACGTTCTGACGGTAAATCTCCATGAGTCCCTCGCGCTGGATGAGCGCTTCACCGGCCGATAGGCGATCGGCGAACGCCGGATGGTCACTCCCCGCGTCCTCATGCTCCCTGCCCTTGAAATAGGCGATCCCCTGCATGGGGTCATAGCCAGCATGAGCCATCAATCGCAGGGCTTCGGCATCCGCTTCTGCTTCGAAGGCGCGAGAAATCTCTCCATTTATCCCCAAGGCAAGATGGACTTCCGGGGAGTTCTGGGTGACCGGTTCTCCCCCTGTTTTCATCGCATGATCGTTGTATTCCTTGAACTGATTTTCGCCCGCCTGGTTTGACGTGCGACGGCCTTTCACGTCCTGGTGAAGGTTGTGTGCGAGTTCATGCGCCATGACGAAAGCGACTTCGTGGATGTTTTGCG
>JBEIFE010000274.1:0-3485 GCA_040382575.1 Candidatus Sericytochromatia bacterium | reverse complement strand
GAAGCAGGCCAGGATGAAGACCGTGAGCTCGTGAACGAAGGAACTGGCGTGTGCGACCGGGCTCATGCGGGTACCTCCTTGCTCCGGGTCACGCGACTGGCGACCAGGATCTCGTCGTCGTGGTCCGGTCGAAGTGATTTCGTGGCGGGATCGATCAGCAGTTCACCGAAAGCAAGGACGTTCCGGGCGAACAGTTGACTCGCCGACGCGGCGACCAGTGAGGGGAAGTTTCGGTCACCCACGATCGTCACGCCCTCGTGGACGACGGTCTCACCCGGAACGGTACATGCGCAGTTCCCCCCCGCCTCGGCCGCCAGATCGACGATCACGGAGCCGGGGCGCAGGAGCCGGACCATGTCTTCCGTCAGGAGCACGGGAGCCGGTCGGCCCGGAATGAGAGCCGTGCAGATCACGATGTCGGTCTTGCCGAGCGTCGTGCGAATCAGGTCGGCCTGCAGCTTCTGATACTCAGCGGACATCTCGCGGGCATAGCCGCCCGAGGTCTCGGCCTGCCGGGATTCCTCGTTCTCGACCATCACGAAGGTGGCCCCGAGCGATTCCACTTGCTCGCGTGCCGCGAGGCGCACGTCGGTTCCCGCAACGACGCCCCCGAGACGCCGCGCGGTGGCGATCGCCTGCAGACCCGCCACACCGGCACCCATCACCAGAAAGCGTGCGGGAGGCACCGTACCGGCAGCCGTCATCATCATGGGAATGGCCCGATCATATCGAGCCGCGGCCGAGAGCACGGACCGGTAGCCCGCCAGATTGGCCTGGCTGGAAAGGACGTCCATCGACTGCGCTCTCGAGATGCGCGGAACACGCTCGAGCGCGAAGGCCGTCACGTCCCGGTCGACGAGTCGATCCAGGAGGGCCTGGTTCCGATGGGGTTCCATCAGGCAGACGAGGACCGCACCCCGGCGAAAAGCCGCGACCTCGTCACGAAGGCCTTCTTCCAGGGTACCCGGGCGTCGGACCTTGAGGACGAGATCAGCCTCGTACCAGGAGGCCAACGGATCGTCTGCCAGGCGGGCTCCTGACTCGACGAAAGCCATGTCGCTCATGCCGGCCCGTGCGCCTGCACCGTCTTCGACCGTCACCGTGGCACCTCGAGCGATCCATTTCCGGACCGTTTCGGGGGAAGCCGCCACGCGATGCTCGTCGGGCATGATCTCGGCGGGGATGAAGATGTGCATCGGCACCCTCCCGTTTCTGCGCCATCACGGTGACACCATACCGCAGAAGGTTGATTTGAATCATTTCCGGAGGGCCTCAGGATTAAATTTCCGTGTGGTCAGTCAGTTCTGGGGCGCCCTGACCGATAACCATCCGGTATCCCGGCCACTTCTTGTCCGTAGCTGTCCTCTCGAACCCGGAGGGAACCCATGATCCGCATCCTGAAAGCGGCCATCCTGCGATTCCTTCGCTTCCGGGAAGGTTCTTCCGTCGAGGACGAGCCCCTGACGACCGGATTCGCCCGGAAGCCGGAGATCGTTCTACTGAACGGGATCACCCTCGAGGGCCTGCCCTTTCACGTGCAACCGGTCTTCATTCCCGTTCGCCACGGACTCGAGAGGTCGCTCGATCTGCGTTCTGGTCATTGATCGGTGAGCGGCCCCCCCGGCTTTGCCAGGGGAGCCACCCGCTCCGCGAACGATCAGGGCGACATGATCAGCGGTTCACGCCCGTCCATCCCGGAAACGTGTAGCCAGATGTGTTTCCCCGGTTCGGGGGGCTCATCTGACCTTGAAATCCTTGCATCTGGCCATCGGGCCCCTGAGAGGGAAGCTGTCCCTGGGTCGGAAATTGCCCCTGGAAAGGCTGGCTCTGGATGGGGATCTGGCCCTGGAAAGTCGGTCCCTGGGCGATCGGCTGCACGACGGGCTGAGAGACGGGGGGTGCGTAAGGCTGGCCGAAAGGCTGGTTCACGATGCTCGCTCCGGGCACCAGTGAGCCCCCGTCATAGCTGAAGTAGGGCTGGTAAGGAATCCCGGCATCATAGAAGGTGTATGGATACCAGGACGCGCCGGTCCAGTAATACGGGTAGTAGTATCCACCGATGTAGGCATAACGGTAACGTCCGTAGTTCCACCAGTTACGCCAGCCCGAGCGCCAGTAAGGGCGTCCGTAAGTCCGTCCATATGCCCCGATACGACCGACACCGGTAAATCCACGACGGACCGGTGCCACGACGCGCTGGATCGTGCGTCCCTCGGTGGGGACCGCTTCCAAGCGGATGTCACCGGTGGGCAGATCCGTGAGCTGGGACTCGGGAAGCGGGCCGAAAGGGCTCGTGGTCGGCGGAGCTTCGTTCATGGGTTGGTCCACCGATGAAGGTGAAACGACCCGATCCGGTTGCCCGTCCGGGAGCGCCGGCACCGTCCGGACTGGATCTGCGGCCACCGGCGCTGCCGGAAGCAGGGTCGAACGGGCTTGCTCGGTCGAAGGAGTAAGGACAGGCGCGACGACCGGCCTGACATCACCGGCGGGGAGAGGACGGGCCGTGACGGGACCGGGGCTCGTCCCACAACCGGGAAGAGCCAGCAGGGCCAGCAGGGCCCAAGGACGACGCTTCACACCCACGCTTTCACGCTCCGTTTCGTCGGGCCTCCTCGAGGCCACGAGAGCATCATCGCGGCACGAGGCCTTGCGCGGCCTGTCCCGCAGGGCCAGGATCTGGAACGTCAGGGGGTCGGCGATCGTCGTCCGGGAGCCAGCGCCCGGTGTCGCCCGGGATATAATGGAGACGGGTCTCGATGCCGGGCGACGGAGCCTGCAGGACCCTCGAGGAGAGACGTCCATGAGCGAGCATCGGATCCGCGTCCTGATCGGGAAACCGGGCCTGGATGGCCACGATCGCGGCGCCAAGGTGGTGGCCCGCGCCCTGCGCGACGCCGGCATGGAGGTGGTCTACACGGGCCTTCACCAGACTCCACGCGAGATCGTCGCAACCGCCATCCAGGAAGACGTCGACGTCCTGGGTCTCAGCTTGCTTTCTGGCGCCCACCTGACCCTGGTCCCGGCCGTGACCCGCCTCCTGCGCGACGAGGGTGCAGACGACATCATCATCCTGGTGGGGGGCATCATTCCTGAACCCGACATCCCGCTGGTCCGCGAGGCCGGTGCGCATGGCGTGTTCGGTCCCGGAACTCCCACCGACGAGATCATCACCTTCATCCGCGAGCGGGTGGCTGCCCGCTTCGTGTCGTGAACGTCGCCACGTCCCGGCTCGTCCTTCACCTGCCCCAGGCCCGCAGCCTCAAGGACAAGCGCCAGATCGTGAAGTCCGTGCTGCAGCGCGCGCGCAACCTGGGGATCGCAGCTGCCGAGGTCGACGAGCAGGACGTCTGGCAGCTGGCCGTCCTGGGCTTCGCCGCCGTGGGAGGCGAACCCCGCCAGGCGGACGAGCTCATCGAACAGGCCGTCCGGATGGTCGAGAATGGGCCCTGGGAAGCCTGGATCACGCACGACGAGCGAGATGGGTG
>JBEIFE010000273.1:0-3495 GCA_040382575.1 Candidatus Sericytochromatia bacterium | reverse complement strand
CGACCTGGCCCTGGTGCTGCGTCAGACGCCCGAACCCGTGCTCCAGAAGGCGCTCGCCGGGCTGAGGTCGCTGGACATCCGCGATCGCTCGGGTATCGGCCCCTGGTCGGCCCAGGTGTCGCGTCAGGGCGCGATGCTCGTGATCGAGCGTCCGCGGGAATGGCTCGGGGATTCGCCCGTGCCCGACGCCCTGCGCCAGTACCTGGCGCGTGCGGGGGCCGTCGCCGTTTCGATCTAGGTCACATCAGGCGCAGGGAGCGCACGTTGACCCAGACGCCGGATTCCTTGAGGCGGCTGGTTTCCTCCGCCAGGGAATCATCCTCGAGAGCCTTCTTCTCGAAGCGCTGAAACCGTGGCAGCGAGCCGTCGCCCTCGGTCTTGATGGCGGGCCGGTAGCGGTAGCCTTGCGCGGCCAGTTTGTTCTTCAGCAGCTGCGCCTGGACCGTCTCGTCTCCGCGGAAACGGGATTCCAGGACGAATCTTGTGCCCATCGTGCTCCACCCGTCGTGGTTGACTTGTGTGAGAGGGTTGTACCCGCAGTCCGGGCGGGGAGCACGCCCGGTGAGGCCGAGGTCAGCGGTTGAACGGGATGGTCATTTTGAAGAGGGACTGGCCGCCGTGCATAGGGCACGGCCACCTGGGGCATATTCCGGAAGCAACTTGTTCAGGATGGAGGCCAGCATGAAGGTTCGTTTCTGGGGAACGCGAGGGTCCATCGCCAAGCCGGGCCCGACCACCGTTCGCTACGGCGGCAATACCTCGTGTGTCCAGGTTACCACCGATGGCGGAACGCTCCTGGTCTTCGACTGCGGGACGGGTGCCCACGCGCTCGGGGCTCACCTGATGGCGACCTCCACCGGCAAGATCCGGGGGCATCTGCTTCTGGGACATACCCACTGGGATCACATCCAGGGCATTCCCTTCTTCGCGCCCCTGTTCGTGCCGGGCAACGAGTGGGACATTTACGCGCCCGCGGGTCTCGGCGCGCACTTGCGCGACATCCTGGCTGGCCAGATGGAATACACCTACTTTCCCGTCAGCCTGGATCAACTCGGGGCCACGATCCGCTTCCATGAACTGCGCGAGGAATCGTTCATCATCGACGATGTGAAGATCTCGACGCTCAACATGAACCATCCTGCCCTGACGCTGGGGTATCGGGTCGAGGCGGACGGCTGCTCACTGGTGTACGCCACTGACCACGAGCCCCATGGTCATGAGGCAGCCACGTCCTGCATGACCGAGGTCTGCGAGGTCCATCCCGGCGATCAACGGCACGGGGCGTTCATCCAGGGGGCTGACCTGCTCATCCACGATGCACAGTACACGGCCGCGGAGTATCCGCAGAAGGTCGGCTGGGGCCACAGTACCCTGGAATACGTCGTCGACATGGCGATCGGGGCGAAGGTCGGACGTCTGGCCCTTTTTCATCACGATCCGATGCGAACGGACGAGGCCGTCGATGCGCTCGTGGCACAGGCCACGGAAAGGGTCTCAGGGGCGGGGGCCTCGCTGGGGGTCTTCGGTGCGGCAGAAGGGCTCGAGATCGCGCTGCTTCCGTCACCAGGGACCGCTTCCGCCCGCTTGGAGAATGACGCCTCTGCCGTATCGGGGCTGACCGCAGGCGAATTGCACCCGTCCACGGAAGTTCTCGTGCGCGTCGATGATCCGGCCATTCAGCGGATGATCATGGAGGCGGCTCTGCAGAGTGGTTTGCAGCCCGTCGATCTCGCTCACCCAACCCGGCAATCCCAGGCGACCGAGCGAACGCCCTTGCTGGCCATCGCGTCTCCAAACCACTTCCCGCTCTCCAGGGAGGTGCCGAACGTGGTCATCCTGCCGCAGCATGAGGAATCGCACTGGTTGCGGCAGAGCCTGCGTGCCAATCTGCTGGACGTCGTGACCTGGCCCTGTTCGCACCAGTACCTGCGCTCGCGCCTCGAGGCGTGGCGCTTGCGCCAGATCCCGAGGTGGTCGAGGGCCTCGGCACCGCCCGATGAAGATCGTCGTCTGGAACATGTCCGGGCGCTGGGCTTGCTGGATACCCCGCCCGAAGAGCGTTTCGAGCGTCACATGCGGCTTGCCCGGCGGGCGTTCGATTGTCCTGTCGCCATCATCAGCTTGATCGACTCCGATCGTCAGTGGCTGAAAACGCCATCGCCGTTGCTCGATTCGGAATGTCCCCGGGACGTCTCGGTCTGCGCCCATACCATTCTACGGAACGGGCCTCTCGTGATCGAGGACCTGACGTCCGATGCGCTGTTTGCGGACAGCGTCGTCGCCAGAGAAAGGCATCTGCGCTTCTACGCCGGTATTCCCCTCCGAGACGGAGAAGGTGTCGCCGTGGGGACCCTGTGCCTGATGGACCTCAACCCACGCACGTTCTCCGACGGTGACCGGTCCTTGCTGGCCGATATGGCCCGGATGGTCGAACGTGAACTCGCACGTGGTCCGTTAGAAGAAACAGGCAGCGGGGAACCATATAGCAGGCCATCGACCGCACTGGGTGCTCAGTGAAAGGTCTGGCCGGGACTGGAGGACTTGTTTTGAAGATAGTCAATCTGGCAGTCGTGTTTGCTCTCGCGATGGGAATGGCCCCTGCGTATGCCAACCACCACGAAGAAGCCAAGCATGGTGCTGCTGCCGATCATAAGGCCGAGCATCACAAGGCGCACGATCATGACAAGGACCATCATCATGACCACGCCGCTCCTGCTTCCTTCGTGGGCGGCATCCTGGTCGATGGCCACGGCATGACCCTGTACTCGTTCGACAAGGACACCCGCAATTCGGGCAAGAGTGCCTGCAATGGTGACTGCCTCGCGGCCTGGCCTGCCCTCGCAGCCGATGAGCATGATGAGCCTTCCGGCAAGTTCTCGATCGTGACCCGGGATGATGGCACCCATCAGTGGGCCTACGATGGCTGGCCCCTCTACACCTGGCAGGGTGACAAGAAGGCCGGCGATCGCACGGGCGACAAGTTCCTCGGCATCTGGCACATCATCAAGAAGTAAATGGGTCGAGCCAGGAACACGCGTGTTCCTGGCTCTCTCTTTCAAAGGATGCAAAAAGCAAGAGGGTTGTTCCGACACGGAACAACCCTCTTGAATTGAGTGGAGGTAAGCGGATTCGAACCGCTGGCCTCTGCAGTGCGATTGCAGCGCTCTACCAGCTGAGCTATACCCCCGGGGTATGAGTGGAGGATAGCGGATTCGAACCGCTGACATCCTGCTTGCAAAGCAGGCGCTCTACCAGCTGAGCTAATCCCCCGGGAAGTGGGCAATGCTGGACTCGAACCAGCGACCTCACCCTTATCAGGGGTGCGCTCTAGCCACCTGAGCTAATCGCCCGGAACCAGGATCCACGGACCCTGACGACTGGACAGCTTGAATGCCTCCGGAAGAACATCCGGACTACCGAGTAACTTGTAATCGAGTTCGCCTCAACCTGAGTGACGATACGAGGTCTCGCCGAAGCAGACCTCGATGTCTCCCT
>JBEIFE010000272.1:0-3511 GCA_040382575.1 Candidatus Sericytochromatia bacterium | reverse complement strand
CATGACTCTGACCACCGAGCACCCCCAAGTCGGTGGACCGCTCGTCAAGGCGCTTCCCCGCATCCAGGCAGCCCTGAGCGGAGTGACGGGTTCACTGGCCAGCGAATTCCCGGGGCTCTCGAGAGCGACTCTCGGGCGCATCGCCGAGCACTCGGTGACGCGCGGCATCGGGAAGGCGATACCCGTCGCAGGCGTGGCGATCGCCGCCTGGGGGACATTCGATACGGGAAAGGCCTTCCTTGATCCGCGCCTGACGGACGAGACGCGCGCTCGCTACGCCACGGCCAACTGCATGGACTGGGGCGCGGCGGTCGCGGGCCTGTTCGCCGAGACCGGCGTCGGCGAGGTGGCCGCGATCACCGCCGCAGTGGCCTCCATCAGCCTGTATGCCCGCGCCGAGGCCAGCAAGGAGCGCGATCTGGCGGCGGGAGGGGACGCGCCAGCCCATCATCCGTGACGCCCAGGAACGGTCAACGACCAGGGGGTGGTGTCCACTTCCGTTCAAGATCAGGTCGTCGGTACGTCCCCATGGCTGTCAGAAGACGCACCGGATCGGCCTCCACCAGGACCAGGTCCCGGTGTGACGGTGGCATGAAGCCTTCCTTCACCGCCTGATCGAGCATCGCGATGAAAGGGTCGAAATAGCCTTCGACCTGCAAGAGACCGACCGGTTTGCGGTGAAAGTCCAGCTGTGACCAGGTGAGGACCTCGAACAGCTCCTCGAAGGTCCCGAGTCCCCCGGGCAATCCGATGAAACCATCGGCCCGGTCCGCCATCGTGGCCTTGCGCTGGTGCATGGTCTCCACGACCACGAGATCCTTCAATCCGGGGAGGGCCATCTCGGCCTCCATGAGGGCCCGGGGGATGACGCCCGTGACAGCGCCTCCCGCTTCGAGACTGGCACGCGCGACGGCCCCCATCAGCCCCACTCCACCGCCGCCGTATACCAACCCGTGGCCGCGAAGCGCCAGCTCCCGTCCCACGGCACGGGCAGCAAGCTCGTAGGCAGGGAGTCTGCCAGGCATCGAACCGCAGAAGACACAGATCTTGTTCATCATCGAACCTCGTTTCGGTCGCCCCCCTGCATTCTAGGACAATCGTGGCGTTCCCGTGCGTGCCGGAGGCTCGCTTGACCCCCGGGGGGGCCGGGCGTAGATTACAAGGGGTTCATCCGCCGTCACCAGGAGGTTTGCTCACGCATGGCCATCAAGATCGGGATCAACGGGTTCGGGCGTATCGGTCGTCAGGTGCTCCGCATCGGACTCGACAATCCCGCAGTGGAGTTCGTCGGTATCAATGACCTGACGGACGCGAAGACCCTGGCCCACCTGTTCAAGTACGATTCCGTCCACGGCATCTTCGATGGTGAGATCAGCTACGAAGCCGATGCCCTGATCATCGATGGCAAGCGGATCCCCGTTTCGGCCCAGAAGGATCCGTCGCTTATTCCCTGGAAGGCCTGGGGAGCCGAGATCGTCGTCGAATCGACGGGCCGCTTCACGGACGGCGAGCAGGCCAAGGCCCACCTCGCCGCGGGCGCGCAGAAGGTCATCATCTCGGCTCCGGCCAAGAACGAGGACATCACCATCGTGATGGGCGTCAACGACGGCTCCTACGATGCCAGCAAGCACAATATCCTCTCGAACGCGTCCTGCACGACCAACTGCCTGGCTCCCGTGGCCAAGATCATCCACGAGAAGTGGGGTATCGAGGCAGGCCTCATGACGACGGTCCACGCCTACACCAACGACCAGCAGCTGCTCGACATGCCGCACAAGGACCTCCGCCGGGCGCGCGCCGGTGCGATGAGCATCATCCCCACCACCACGGGTGCGGCCAAGGCCGTCGCGCTGGTGCTGCCCGAACTCAAGGGCAAGATCAACGGCATGGCGATGCGCGTTCCGACCCCGGACGTCTCGGTCGTCGACCTGACGGCCACGCTGGCGAAGCCCGCCACGGCTACCGAGATCAACGCCGCGCTCAAGGAAGCCGCCGAGGGCACGCTTTCGGGCATCCTGGCCTACACCGACGAGGAGCTCGTCAGCATCGACTTCACGGGCAACCCGAACTCGTCCATCGTCGATGCCGCCAGCACGATGATGCAGGGCGATCGCTTCGTGAAGGTCGTCGCCTGGTACGACAACGAGTGGGGCTACTCGAACCGTGTCGTCGACCTGGCCGTCATGGTCGGCAAGCAGCTCCCGGTCGCGGTGGGCTAACCCCATGACGACGAGCACCACCCCCGTCCGCACCCGCAAGCGGTCCCTCTCCGACCTCGGCGAGGCTGACCTCCGTGGGAAGCGCGTCCTCGTCCGGGCCGATCTCAACGTCCCACTCGAGGGCTCGAGCATCACGGACGACACCCGCATCCGGGCGACCCTTCCCACGCTCCAGGCCCTCGTGAAGGCCGGAGCCCGGGTCGTCCTGACCTCGCATCTCGGCCGCCCCAAGGGCGTGACGCCCGCCCTGACTCTCGCCCCCGTGGCGACGCGCCTGGGTGAGCTGCTCGGTCAGGCCGTGCGCCTGGCGCCGGATGCCGTCGGATCCGAGGTGGAAGGCCTGGTCGCGGGCCTCGCGGACGGGGACATGCTCTTGCTCGAGAACATCCGCTTCCACCCGGAAGAGGAGAAGAACGATCCTGACTTTGCGAAGGCGCTCGCGAGCCTGGCGGATCTTTACGTGAACGACGCATTCGGCACCGCGCACCGCGCCCACGCCAGCACGGCTGGCGTGGCGGCCTATCTGCCGGCTGTCGCCGGTTTCCTGCTCGAGAAGGAAATCCGGATGCTCGGGGACGCTCTGGAAGCACCCGAGCGACCCTTCGTCGTCGTACTCGGCGGTTCGAAGGTCTCCAGCAAGATCGGCGTCATCCGGAACCTGCTCGGCAAGGCGGATGCCCTGATCATCGGGGGCGGCATGATCTTCACGTTCCTGGCCGCGAAGGGCCTCGAGGTCGGCACCTCGCTCGTCGAGACCGACCGCATCGACCTGGCTCGCGAACTGCTGGCCGAGGCTGAATCGCGCGGGACGCGCATCGTCCTGCCCGTCGACATCGTGGTGGCGGCCGAGTTCAAGGCTTCCGAGGCATCGGCGACCGTGTCGGCCGATGCGATGCCCGCCGGATTCATGGGGCTCGATGTGGGCCCCGAGACGGTGAAGCTGACTGCCGCCGAACTGGCCCAGGCCCGGACCATCCTCTGGAACGGCCCGAGGGCGTCTTCGAGAACCCCGCCTTCGCGGCCGGCACGCGCGCCGTCGGTGAGGCGATCGCCTCCCGGACCGACGCCGGAGCCATCACCCTGGTGGGGGGAGGCGATTCGGTCGCGGCCGTCGAGCTCTTCGGTCTCGGTGACCGGTTCTCCCACGTCTCGACCGGCGGTGGCGCGAGCCTCGAGTTCCTCGAGGGCCTCGAGCTGCCCGGCGTCGCCTGCCTCCAGGAGGCCTGAATGACCGTACGCAAGCCCCTCATCGCGGGCAACTGGAAAATGTTCAAGACCAATGCGGAGGCCCT
>JBEIFE010000271.1:0-3519 GCA_040382575.1 Candidatus Sericytochromatia bacterium | reverse complement strand
TCTCGTGTCACAGACGTTTTCCCGGCGGGCGTGCGACGCTCGTGTCCGGAAGCAGCTCAAGGGTCCATCGAGGAGGCACACGTGCGAATCAGGGTCGCGTTTTCCGTCCTGGCGGCGTTCATCGTCGCGGGGTCGGTCGGCGTTTCGTCGGCCCGGGCCGAGGAAGGCCCCCGTGCCGCTCAGATGGTCGACCTGGCTCCCTCGCACTGGGCCTACCAGGCCGTGCAGGCACTCATCGACAAGTACCGGCTCATGGGGGGGTATCCTGACAGCACCTTCCGGGGGCTCAAGCCGGTCAGCCGGTACGAACTCGCTGCGACGCTGTCTGCCCTGCTCGAGCGGGTCGCCCTGCGGGAAGACCGCGGCGTTCCCGTCAACCCCGCAGACGGCAAGCTGTTTGACCGACTCAAGGCCGAGTTCGCGACCGAATTGCTCGATCTCCACAAGCGGACCGAAGCCCTCGAAAGCCGGGTGGCTGCCCTCGAGGGAGCGGTCAAGGGCCTCCGTGAAGGGGCGACGGGTGGTGGCGGAAGTGCCGTTCACGGCAACCTGAGCTTCTCTATGCAAGACGACCCGGAGGACAGACTCCGCCCTTACATCGTCTCGTCCTTCGGCGTGCGCTTCGAGGGCAAGCTCGAGAATGGCTCGGCCGTCTCGGCCTCGCTGTCCGGCGGACGTGCGGCCAACCAGACGGGGGGGACTCCCGTCTTCACCCGCGGTGGCTCGAAGGATGCCCAGCGTGACCGGGGTTTGCCGACGGGGGATGTCACGCTTGACAGCAGCGCGCAGATCTCGACCAAGCTCGGCGGGCTCGGGGAGACCCAGGTGCGAGTGGGGCACGTGTCGCCTGGGGCCTTCATGGGGCTCGGGGGTCTCGCTCACCATTACGGGGACGGGATCATCGGCTCGGGGCTGGGTTCCACGAGTGGCAACAGCGTGCGGACCGGGGTCGGCGACATCGGGATCGGGGCCCGAGTCAAGGGCGAGGGCTGGAACTCGGGCCTGGGGCTCAATTCTCAGTTCGTGTTCGCGGGTGGCGGCCTCGACCTGGGGGGGCTCGGTGATTTTCGCCTTCTCGGCGACATTGACCACAACTCCTTCGGAAACGTGCAACTCGAGGGAAGCCCGACCTGGCGCGTCTCGTCATCGCTCAATCTGGGGTCCGACCAGCTGGGGGTCAGCCTCCAGGGCGGTGTGACCTCGGCCGCCAACAAGTTCACGCCCCGGGCCGGATTCAACTTCATCTGGACACTGTCCGGGATCGAGCTTTGTTTCGGCGGGGCCTACCGGACGGATCCGGACTTCAAGGTCCAGGAAGTCGTGCCGACGGGCTATGCGTTCTTCCCGTCACGGGACTGGATCCCGTCCATCCTGGTCGGCTTCAAGGAGCCCCAGACGATCGCGAATTCGGGCAAGGGGGGGACGGGACCGGGCTCACTGCTCGGGAGCAAGGCCGGGTGGACCCTCCAGATGGGGCTGGCGAATCCCATCCTTCCGAACCTCACCTTCGAGGTGAACCAGCAGAGCAACGTCCTGTTCGGTGAAATTTACGACGCCATCGGCTACGCGCTTTCGACCTCTGCGGATTTCTGACGATGGGCCACCCGCTCCGTCACGTGGCGGTCTGCGGGGCGGTTTTCTGGCTGGCTGGATGTCCCTGGAACGTGGCAGGCGAGGTCGGGACCGTCTCTGGCGAGGTGACGTTCGATGGCCGGAGCGCACCCGGACTCACGCTCCGTCTCCAGCGGCGCGACAGGGGCGCGTGGGCGGAAGTGGCCTCGGTCGTGAGCGATTCCATCGGCCTGTATCGATTCGGCGGGCTTTCGGCAGGTGAGTACCGGGTCGCTTATTTCCGCGTTCCTGCCCGATCGGACGGTCAGATCCTGGGACCCGCCCACGTCGAGACCTGGTATTCACCGGTGGTGGGTCCGGGGACGCGTCTTCCCGGCATCGAGGTCGCTTTCGGCGGGCTGATCTATCCCGAATCTGGACGCTCCACCCCTTACGGGAAGGGAATCCCCCTCCCCTTTCACTGGTCACCGCACCGGGACGGCCAGTCGTACCGGGTGCTCTTGCAGGATGTCAGCGGCGGCGGAGAGCGTCTGGTCTGGACCAGTTCCTGGACCTCGCAGCCATTCGTGCTGCTCCAGCAGCCCTTTGCGAAGGGGAATTATCGCTGGCGCGTCGAGATCGACGGTGGGGCTCGTGGCACCGGAGCCAGCGAGACCCGTGCGGTCGATCTCGATCACCAGTCTTGACGCGTCACTGACCGTTCACGGCCTCTTTCTTGGCTTGCATTTTCAGGGAGATGCCCCCGCCCCTGAAATCGATTCCCCAGTATTCCGAGTAGGCATACTGCGGGAACGTGGAGGCCACGTAATAGACCGTGGCTCCACTGCCCACGCGGGCCTTGGTGGGGCCTTGCCAGGGCATCGAGGCATCCAGGACAGGAGAGGATGCGGTATCATCGGTGGCCAGCTTGCTCAGGAGCGGGTTGTCTGACCAGTTGATGACATTCTTGCTGATTCCCGTTCCTTCTTCCCCGGTCGTGCCGATCTCGAATGTTCTCGTGCACGGGGCGGAAAATGGATAGCACATCTGGTTATAGGTTCCGGTGGTGAAGGTACTGCTGCCAATGGTATTCAGCGTGACATTGCCCGGATTGAACGAATCCGTTGCCCAGTGGTCCTCGACGTAACGTGAAACGGGGCCTCCGGCGGTGTCCGTGCTATTTTTCACGACCTCCCACAGCGAGACGCTCCTGGACTTGTAGCCAGCATTGTTGCCGCCAAGGTCTTCATAACTACCGATCTTGAAGCCCGCACTGGCCACGGCAGTCGCACCGGGATAGGTTTCAGTTAGCAGTTCGAATTTCCATTTCTCGTCCTGAACGGTGGCGATCGCGGGCGAGCTCACGCTGCGCGTGGCGTACTGCGAGTCCGGAGAGTCCTCGCGCCGGATGAAGGGTTTGTTCGCATAGAAGAGAAGGCTCGGATACAGTTTCTCGTTGGCCGCACTCGTGGCCCCGGGATCCCACGGGTTGAGTGTCGCGGTATGGTAGTTCACCATGTCGAAGTAGATGGGCTCGAGATATTGGGGTTGGGTCGCGTAGTGCAGGACCTTGTTCGGGACCTTCACCCGGTCGTCCCTCAGCAGGCGACGACGCCATTTCGGGGTCGAATCCGGTGTACCCTGGATTCTCTCGATCAGGAATACGACCTGCGAGCCCGCTGCATACTCGACGATCTCGTAGAGGAAGATGACGTTGCGGGCACTGGTGGTGTAAGCAGGATTCGACGTGGCGGTGTAGCCATTGCCTGACAGGTCGAGACTGGCGGGAAAGACGACGCCCTGGATGGGTTGATGCATGATCAACTTGCCCACGCCCGAGGTCTTGAACGTGGGAGCGAAGTAGGGAGCGCTGAAGCCGCGCTCATTGGATAAATCCTGCGCAGGTGTCCTGGCTTCCCAGGCTTGATTCAACACCCTGCTCGTCCGGTCATAATACTTCTGCGAGAC
>JBEIFE010000270.1:0-3535 GCA_040382575.1 Candidatus Sericytochromatia bacterium | reverse complement strand
CCTTGTGGCCGAGCGTCGGGTCGAGCGTCGCGTACACGATGTAGGTGTCGGCGTGGTAGCCGTTGGTGACCCACATTTTGGTCCCGTCGAGGACGTAGTGGTCGCCATCCTTGCGGGCGCGGCACTGCAGGCTCGCAGCATCGGTGCCCGCACCCGCCTCCGAGAGCGAATAGGCACCGATGGTTTCGCCCGCGAGAAGCGGGGCCAGGTACTTGAGCTTCTGCTCGTGGGTTCCGAAGCGGTTCAGAGGAGCACTCGCGAGGCTGGTCTGCACGGACATCGTGACGCCGGTGGAGGCGCAGGCTCGGCAGATTTCCTCGAGGGCCACCACGTAGGAGACGTGGTCCGAACCCGCGCCGTTGTAGTCTTCCGAATAGGGAATACCGAGCAAGCCGTTGGCGGCCAGGACCTCGAAGTTCTCGCGCGGGAAGGCTCCGGTCCGGTCGAGTTCGGCGGCCCGGGGTGCGATGACCGTGTTGGACAGATCGCGCGCCATCTCCTGGAGCATGCGCTGCTCCTCGCCGAGCCGGAAATCCATGCCCTCGAAGGCCACGACCTTCGCGGGAGGTGCCGAGCCAGCCGGCTGGACCTTGCCGCGGTCCGCGCCCAGCAGAGCGCGCGAGATCACGATCTTCTGGATCTCGCTGGTGCCTTCGTAGATCTCGGTGACCTTGGCATCCCGGTACAGCCGCTCGATGGGGAATTCATCGGTATAGCCATAACCGCCATGGATCTGCAGGCTCTCGTTGGTCGCCTCGCGCGCCACGCGGCTCGCAAACAGCTTGGCCATTGCACCCTCGGTGTTGCAGGGCTGGCCGAGATCTTTGAGCTGGGCCGCCCGGTAAGTCAGCAACCGGGCGGCCGTGACGCGGGTGGCCATGTCGGCTATCTTCCACTGGATGGCCTGGAAGCGGTTGATGGGTTTGCCGAAGGCCTCGCGCTGTTCCGAGAAGGTCTTCGCGAGGTCGAGTGCGGCCTGGGCGATGCCCGTCGCCTGTGCGGCGATGCCGATGCGCCCGCCCTCGAGCGTCTTCATGGCGATCGCGAATCCGCCACCGAGCTCGCCGATGAGCGCGCTTGCGGGAATCCGGCAGTTCGTCAGGACGAGGTCATAGGTCTCGCTGGTGCGCATGCCCATCTTGTGGGTCTTGCGCCCGATCTCGAGTCCCGGGGTGCCCGCCTCGACGAGAAAGGCCGAGATGCCCTTCGCACCGGATTCTTCGGGATTCGTGCGCGCGAACAGCAGGAACAGGCCCGCGCTCTTCGCGTTCGTGATCCACTGCTTGGTCCCATCGAGGACCCAGTGGTCCCCGTCGCGCACGGCACGGGTCCGCAGAGCCGAGGCGTCCGAGCCGCAGTTGGGCTCCGTCAGGGCAAAGGCCCCGATCATCCGGCCACTGCAGAGTTCCGGCAGGTACTTCCGCTTCTGGTCCTCAGTGCCGAAGTCCAGGATCGACCGGGTATGGGCCGATACGTGCACGGAAAACGCACAGCTGAGGCCCGGATCCGCCTTGGCCAGGGCCTCGACGGCCGCGACGTAATCCCCCATCGTGGCGCCCGCTCCCCCGTAAGTTTCGGGGATGGGCAAACCCAGGAGTCCAAGGTCTCCGAGCAGGCGGAACACCTCGACGGGGAAGTGGTCTTCCCGGTCCCAGGTGGCGGTATGAGGGGCGATCTCGCGGGCGGCGAACTGCTCGACGAGCGTGATGATCTGCTTCTGCGAATCCGAAAGGGTGAGCTGCATGGAAACCTCGGCCTAGCGGGTGGCGGCGGCGGCCACCGGGGCGGGGGGGTAGTCGTAGAATCCGCGACCGGTTTTGCGACCGAGCAGGCCGGCATGAACCATCTTGCGGAGGAGAGGCGCCGGCCGGTACTTGGAATCGCCCAGATCGCGGTGCAGCACTTCCATGATGAACAGGCAGGTATCGAGCCCTATGAAGTCGGCCAGCGTCAGTGGGCCCATCGGGTGGTTCATGCCGAGCTTCATGACCGTGTCGATGTCTTCCTTCGTGGCGATGCCCTCGGCGAGGCAGAAGATCGCCTCGTTGATCATCGGCATCAGGATCCGGTTCGAGATGAAGCCAGGCGCGTCATGAACCGTCACGGGCACCTTGCCGAGCTGCTTCGCGAGATCGTGGATGGTGGAATGGACGGCGTCGGCGGTGAGGATGCCCCGGATGATCTCGACCAGCTGCATGACCGGGACGGGGTTCATGAAGTGCATCCCGATGAAGCGCTCCGGATGGCTCACCGCCCCCGCCAGCTGCGTGATCGGCAGGCTCGAGGTGTTGCTGGCCAGGATGGCCTCGGGGCTCACGACGGCGTCGACGGCCTTCCATGTGGCCACCTTCACGTCGAGTTGCTCGACGATCGCCTCGATCACGAGGTCACAGTCGGCGATCGCCGCGAGTTCCGAGACCCACGTCAGATGGGATAGCGTCGCCTCGCGATCGCCCGCCGAGAGCTTGCCCTTCTCGACGGACCGGTCGAGGTTCTTCGTGATACCGGCCCGCGAGCGGCCCAGGGCCGCCTCGTTCACGTCCTGCACGAGGGTTTCGAACCCGGTCTGGGCGAAGACCTGGGCGATGCCCGAGCCCATCTGACCGGCACCGAGGACGGCGACCTTGCGAATCGGATTCACGTCGAACTCCCTTCCGAGCGGGGAGGCCCCGTCGCCTCACCCGGGATGTTGGCTGGATGCTGGAATGATCAGGACACGCGCTCGAGGAGGATCGCATCCCCCTGGGCAGCTCCGGAGCAGATGGAGGCGATCCCGTAGCGCAGACCCTCGCGCTGCAACTCGAGGGCAAGCGAGCCCACAATGCGCGCGCCCGAGGCGCCGATGGGATGACCGAGGGCGATGGCACCCCCGTGGACGTTCGTGCGCTCCCGGATGGCTGCCAGGAGTCCGGAATCCCCATCCGCGAGGATCTCGGTGCTCCGGAGCGTCACGGCCGCGAAGGCCTCGTTGATCTCGAAGCGGTCCACCTCGCCCACGCCCAGCCCGTGGCGCTCGAGCAACTTGCGGGCCGCAAGTCCCGGGGCGGTGCTCAGGTAGCGCGCCTCCTGCGCGACCCGCGCATGACCCAGGATGCGGGCGAGGGGGCGATGCCCCAGCTCGCGGGCACGCGCCTCGGACATGACGACCAGGGCACAGGCCCCGTCCGAGATGCCTGGGGCATTCCCCGCCGTGATGACCCCGTCGGGGGTGAAGGCCGGCCGCAACCGGGCAAGCGTGTCGGCGGTGCTGTCTGCACGAACGGCTTCGTCGTCACGCACCTCGACGGTTGCGCCCTTCTTGCCCGGGATCGAGACGGCCGCGATCTCGGCACCCATCACCCCCGACAGCATCGCCGCATGCGCGCGCTGGTGGCTGCGAGCGGCCCAGGCGTCGAGGTCCTCGCGCGACTGGGCGAATTCGGCAGCCGTGGTGTCACCGTGAACCCCCATGGCGACGTGGTGAATGGCGCACGTGAGGCCGTCATGCATCATGGCGTCGATTACCTGCCCGTGCCCCATGCGAAGGCCGGATCGG
>JBEIFE010000269.1:0-3536 GCA_040382575.1 Candidatus Sericytochromatia bacterium | reverse complement strand
TGATCGACCGCGTGATCGACGAAGGGTCATTCTTCGAAATCAAGAAGCTATTTGCGGGCGAGCTCATCACGGGCCTGGCGCGGCTCGACGGTCGTGTCATCGGGGTGGTGGCCAACCAACCCCGGGTGAAGGGCGGCGTGCTCTTCACCGACACGGCCGACAAGGCGGCCCGCTTCATCTGGCTTTGCGACGCCTTCCGGATCCCGCTGCTGTTCCTGGCCGACGTTCCGGGCTTCATGATCGGCTCCAAGGTCGAGCGTGAGGGGATCATCCGCCACGGAGCCAAGATGATCTCGGCCGTGAGCTCCGCGACGGTTCCCAAGATCTCGGTCGTCGTCCGCAAGGCCTACGGCGCCGGCCTTTACGCGATGGCCGGACCGGCCTTCGAGCCGGATTGCGTGCTGGCTCTGCCCTCGGCCATGATCGCCGTCATGGGGCCCGAAGCGGCCATCAATGCCGTGTATGCCAACAAGATCGCCGAGCTGCCCGAGGAGGATCGCGCCGCGTTCGTGGCCGAGAAGCGATCCGAATACCAGCGCGACATCGATGTGTATCGCCTGGCTTCCGAACTCGTCATCGACGGAATCGTCGCCCCCGAGACGCTGCGCGAGGAACTCGTCAGACGGTTCGATGCCTATGCGGACAAGACCGTGGAAAGTCCGGCCAAGCGCCGCTCCGTCCTGCCCGTTTAGGACGGAACGAACACATGGGGCCAGGTCCGGTGACGGACCTGGCCCTTCGCTTGAAACAGCGAGAGTCGCTAGAATTCGTCAGATGCCGGAGTGAGTTCCTGTTCGAGGGTGTCCGCCATCGAGAGCACGAACCCCGTGGCCTCCAGCAGGACGTCCACGGGCGCGTGGGCGGGAATACGCACCACGAAGGCCGCAAGCGAATCATCCCCGGCACGCACACGCTCCCACGCTCCCAGTCGGGCAGACGACTCTCTCGACATCAGGCGATTGGCGATATCCTGGGGAATCGGCCCCGTGCACCGGTATCCGATGGAGTAGATCTCGCGAAACTCCATGCCCCCGAGTGACTCCGTCCTGGACTGGATCCAGGCGGCCTGGGTGCGCTTGCCCTCGAGCTGGTAAACGAGGCGAAACTCCCCGTCGCGATCCACCTGATAACGGAGGTTCTGCCCGTCCAGCTGTCGCATGATGCGGGAATCCGGGGCCACATCACCGCCTCCGAGATCGTCTCCCGTAGCTTCACCGGCAGCCAGCACGGGCATGAGAAAGCCCGTGGTCCACATGGCCAGCACCAGCATCCATCTTGCGATCGCCATCCTGCACCTCGTGTGATCCGCAAGGCCCGCGGTCCCGTGACCCGGTTCCGTACCGCTCCTAATTACCCGCTTCACCCGTCTCCTGACACGGGATCGGCAGATCCACGAACATGATGGACGCGGGAGGAACGGTCAGGCTCCGGTCCGGAGACCAGGTGGAGACGGTCTCCTGGATCTCTTCCGGACCCGACCCCCACCCCGAGGTTCCGGTGAGCACGGTCGTCACGGCTGGACCTACGGGAAGTCCCGCGATGCGGACGGTATGCGGCGCCCCTTCCGTCCGGTGCAGGATCATCAGGTGAATCGTGTCTCGGTCTCGGGAGGCCACCATCTCCAGTTCAGGCATCTGCACCCGCGCATCGGATCCGATGACCTCGACAGTCGGGACCCCCCGGGTCGAGGTCTCGAGGAGTTGCTCACCCCAGTGCTGCGCCAGCAGGCGCTGGAAGCGAAAGATGGGCGTGACCCGGGTCGGATCATCCCCGATGAAGTAACTGGCATCGGCCATATCCCCATGATCGAGACAGAACTGGTTGGCGATGGGCATCCCGTGACGGAAGGCCAGGGCCACGGTGTCGGCCGCATAGAGCGTGCCGAACAACCCCCGGGCGTGTCGAGGCGAATCGTACTGCTCGGTGAAGAATTCGGTGTTGGCGATCGCCACGGGATGGGAGACGGCCTGTCGGATGGCCGGACCGATCACTCCCTCGAGAAGATGATGGTTCCAGGTATTCTGGGCCATCAAGGTCGTCAGATCGCGATCGCGTTTGAGGGGCCAGCTCGGATAGCCGTGATAGACCAGAAAATCGACCTCGTCACCGAGCACCGCCAGCATGCGCTTCACGGTCGAATCTCTCCCGGACCACCCGTCCCCCAGCCAGTTGGAATTGGTCGAGGCCACCACTCCGATATGGATGGGTACGGGACTGGCTGCGCGCATGGCCCGGATGAATTCCAGGGCGCGGCGGGCATAGGTGACCTCGTCTGGAGCGTGTTCGGCATGTCCGCGCACCATGGACCAGCTGATCTCGTTGCCGATCTCGAAGTAGCGGGTGGGTGGCGTGTCGATGGGATGCTCCTGACGTGCAGGACTGTCGGGATCATTGAGATACCGGACCAGACGGGCAGCCTCGTCCGGTGTCGAGGTCCCGTAGTTGATCACGTGAAGCATCTCGGCACCGAGGTCTCGGGCATCCTCCAGCGCAAATCGCACGTCGTCGTAAGGATATGGTCCGCGCCGGTTCCAGCACTCCTCGAAGTGATAGCCCGTCATCCCGGGATGATCGAATCTCCCGTCGGTGGGGCCGTGGCCGATCCGCAACATCATCCGACCTTGACCCCAGCGGGGGCGCAGTTCCCGCAGACGGGCCAGTTTCTCGGCGCCCCTCGGAAAGTGCTCCTCGACGTGGTTGCGGTTCGTCGAGACGACGAAAGCACTTGCCGTCCCCGTGGGGCTTTCGAGGTCCACGTGAAAGACGGGCCCGGCGTGACCCTCATCGCTCGAGAAGGCGATCCCGGCTGGAAGGATGCGCGCGGATGTCGGACGGTGCTCGTGTGAGCGGTTAGCCTGGCCAGGGGGCCCTCCGCTCGTCGAGACGACCGGGATCGACAGGGCACAGCCGGCTAGCCAGGTCGCGATCAACGTGACCCCTCCCTTTCTCACTCGCCTGTGGGCCTTCGATCCGGGGAGCCTGCGCAACTTTTCATGATGGGACATGAGATCTCCTCTCCGTGGTCAGGAGAGGGATCGTGTCTCGTAGGGATGACGCGGGATGCTCCGGCCCGTGTCCCGGAGATTACAGCGCGGCAGGCGGCCTGATCAGACTCGATCGGCCAGGATTGCCCGGACCAGATGACCGGAGGTCGCCGCGAGCCGGCGAAAGGATGCCAGAATCTTCAGGCGAGCGAGGCCTGCCACCGCTCGACTGCTCGAGCGAACATCGAACCCGGTTGGAGCTTCCCGGACAGGGTGGCCGCCTCCATCAGGTCAACGGCAGCCGGACCTGGCTCCGCAAGCGGTGAGGACGATGCCATCAAGGAATAGACGGCCCGGGGACCGACATCACGGAGGGTGACGGCTCCGCCACCCGAGAGCGCCGTTTCCAGGAGGGTCATCAGGGCCACCAGCTCCCGTAAGGAGCCGATCCGGCTCTCGCCATCGATGTCGATGAGCCTTGTTGGATCGCCCAACGGAAGGCCACCTTGGTTCAGAACCATCATGACTCCAAGCCCGCGACGCGTCAGAGGG
>JBEIFE010000268.1:0-3537 GCA_040382575.1 Candidatus Sericytochromatia bacterium | reverse complement strand
CGAATCGTGAGAACCAAACATCTGGCCGAAGGAAAGAATGACGCTCATCCCTGGGTGCTGGTCATCGAGGACCATTGGCAACGTCCGGCCTGGCGGGAGGTTTTCGATGCCACCGGCCCGCTCCACCTGGAACTGGGCATGGGCAACGGTCGCCATCTCGTGGACACCGCGCTGAAAGAGCCAGGATGGTGCCACCTGGGCCTGGACGCCAAGCACTATCGGGTCGAGCAGGCCGTCCGTCGTGCCGAACGCTACGGCGTCGAAGGGGTTCGATTCCTGGTTGGTGACCTCTTCGAGATGCCCGATCCCGTGGGCGACGGTTCACTGGGACGACTGACGATCCTGTTTCCCGATCCCTGGCCCAAGGCGAGAGGCGATCGGTTCCGCCTGACCAATCCGACCCTCGTGGAGCGTTACAAGCGCTGGCTAGCACCCGGGGGTGAGCTCCACTTCCGGACCGACCATGCTGCCCTGTTCGAATACTCGGTGCGTCGTTTCGAGGAGGCTGGCTTTCTCGTGGACCAGGCCATCCCGGTCCAGCGGATCCACTCCGAGTTCGAAAGCAAATACCTCGAACGAGGCCAGGAAATCTACGGCCTGGTGGCATCTCTGACGTAGTCAGCAGCTGCTTCACCGGCCATGGCCCCGCTGGACCATGCGATCTGGAAGTTGAAGCCCCCGACGAAGCCATCGAGGTCGAGGATCTCGCCCGCGAAATACAGACCGGGCACGAGGCGGGATGCGAAGGTGCGCGGGTCGACCTCCTTGAGCGTGACTCCCCCTGCCGTCACCTCGGCGACCTCGAAGGAGTGCCAGCCCGTGACGGGGAACTCCCACCCTTTCAGCAAGTCCGCCAGCTTGCCGAGGGCTTTCTTTCCGAGCTCGGCCGCTTTGCGCGCCGGATCGAGACCTGCGGCCGCCAGCAAGACGGGAACCACGGCCCTGGGGAGATCGCTCCGGAGGAGCGAGGCTACCTGGGCTTTTCCTGCGTCCGCGACCCGGCTGGTCAGGTCGGCCAGCACACGATCCCGCGGAAGGTCCGGCATCAGGTCCAGCACCAGACCTGCGGATTCTCCGGCAGAGAGCCCTGCGGCGATCGCCCGGCTGAGCTGGAGGACGATCGGCCCCGAGAGCCCCGTATGCGTGAACAGCATGTCCCCGCGGAAGGATTTCCCCGCCATCTGCCCCCCGACACGCGCCCGTCCCTCGACGTCTCGCAGGGCGACCCCCGCCAGTTCGCGCGTGCCATCCGTCCGGAGCGGCACCAGCGAGGGAAACAGCGACGTCACCGTGTGCCCCACCCGCTCGAGCATCGCATACCCGTCGCCTGTGGAGCCCGAACGGGGCAAGGACTTCCCTCCCACGCAGAGGATGACGGCCCTTGCTTCGAGGATTCGACCGTCTGTCAAGATGACGCCACGGCACCGACCGTCTTCGACGTGTAAACCAGCAACGGGCGTCTGGAGACGCACCTCGACGCCAGCTTCGCGCAGCTCGGCGAGCAGGGCAAGGATGACGTCCTGGCTGCGATCGCTGACAGGGAATCGCTTGCGGGATTCGGTCTCGACGCGGGTATTGACGCCATGTCTGGCCAGCAGGGCCAGGATCTCATCTGGAGGATGAGCGCTCAGGGCATCCCGCAGAAACCGACCGTTGCCGGGCATCATCGCGAGGATCTCGCCCGGGTCGTCGAGGGCCGTCGTGACGTTGCAGCGGCCGCCGCCCGAGATACCGATCTTGAAGCCGGGGCGCGCCGTCTTCTCGAGAAGCACGACCGATGCACCCGCCCGTGCGGCGGACGCCGCCGCCATCATGCCGGCTGCACCGGCGCCAATCACCAGGACGTCCGGTCCCGTCATCGCGTTATCCTTTCGGGCCGTCCGGGGAATACCGAGATCCCGGAGGTGCCATGCCCAGCGTCCTGTTCGTCTGTCTCGGTAACATCTGCCGTTCGCCTCTCGCCGAGGGTCTGTTCCGCCACCATGTGGCGAGACGAGGCCTCGGTGACCGGTTCATCATCGATTCTGCTGGCACGGGAAACTGGCATGTCGGTTCGCCTCCCCATGTCGAGTCCCGTCGTGTTGCCCGGGATCGAGGCCTGGACATCTCGACCCAACGGGCCCGTCAGATCGTTCCCGCCGATCTGACCCATTTCGACTGGGTGGTGGCCATGGACTCCACCAACCACCGTGACATCATGAGCCTTCCCGGGGCGGAAGGGCGCTCTGCCCGGGTGATCAGGTTGCTCGACGTGCTTGCCAGCCAGGATTCGAAGGACGTTCCGGACCCGTATTTCGGCGGTCCCGAAGGATTCGACCGCGTGTACGACCTGCTGGACGAGGCCTGCGCGGCCTTCCTGGATCACGTCCTGGCCTGAACCGGGGCGCTCATCTCGAGCATGCGCTGGATCGGAACCAGGGCGCGCGTACGCAGGTCCTCGTCCATCTCGATGGTCGGTGTCAGGTCACGCAGGGCCAGATAGAGCTTTTCCAGCGTATTCAGACGCATGTGCGGACAGGCGTTACACGCGCAGTGCTCGTCTTCCCCGGGCGCAGGGATCAGCACCGCGCCAGGCGCATGCTTGCGCATCTCGTGCAGGATGCCGGGTTCGGTGGCCACGATGTAAGTGCCCTCGGGATGACGCTTCACCATCTCGAGGAGCGCCGAGGTGCTGCCGATGTGGTCGGCCAGAGCCAGCACCGGATCTTCACATTCCGGGTGAGCCAGCACGACGGATCCGGGATACTCCAGCTTCAGGGCGAGTAACCGGCGTGCCGAGAAGGTCTCATGAACCATGCAACTGCCGTCGTACAGGACCATCTCGCGGCCGGTCCGGCGCATCAGCCAGCGCCCCAGGTTGCGATCCGGGGCGAAGATGATGCCCCGATCCGCCGGAATCTGTCGGATGATCCGTTCCGCGTTGCTGCTCGTGACGATCACGTCGCTCATGGCTTTCACGGCCGCCGAGCAGTTGATGTACGAGACGATCCAGTGATCCGGGTGAAGGGCCTTGAGCGCGGCCAGGCGCTCGGGAGGACAGCTGTCTGCGAGACTGCAACCGGCCGACAGGTCAGGTAGCACGACCGTGCGCGTCGGATTGAGAATCTTTGCCGTCTCCGCCATGAAATGGACGCCCGCGAACACGATCACGTCGGCGTCCGTGGCTTCGGCAGCCTGGGCGAGCGCAAGACTGTCACCCAGGCAGTCTGCGACATCCTGGATGTCGGGTTCCTGGTAGTAGTGGGCGAGGATCACCGCACGTCGAGCGACCTTGAGGTCCTCGATGGCCTGGAACAGATCCAGGCGGGGATCGATCGGGGCAGCCATCGTCGGCGTCATGGCGCGTTCCTCCATCCGGTCATTGTAACGCACTGCAAGGAGGCTCGCACGGGTCAAACTCCAACGCCGACGGGGCCATTCGTTCGACAGGAGGCCTTTCTCGGGTATCATGATAAAAGCCCGACGTATCCTCAAAGGAGAGGTTATGTTTCCCATTCAGTCACCACGACGCGGTGCAGACGGGGCAGCAGCGGTTCG
>JBEIFE010000267.1:0-3538 GCA_040382575.1 Candidatus Sericytochromatia bacterium | reverse complement strand
CTGGCGGGTTTCCTTTTTCGCACGCTTCACGTCAGGCCACCCTTCCCGGTTGCACGGTCCGTGAAGACACGATACCGCACCAGGAAATCCTCAAACGTCACCGGGAATCCGTGAACGGGCCCGGGGCCTGGATTCAGGGCAGCGCGTCCACCAGCGGCTCTGCCCGCTTCGCGCTCTCGCGCTCCTCGGCCATCACGTAAAACAGCGAGCCGTCATAGAAGGCCTGCAGACGCGCACGGCTGAGGGCGGGCACGCTCTGCCCCTTCTCGGTGGCGCTGGTATCTGCTCCCACGCGGATGAGCAAGCCGAACTCGGCCCGTGAGGCCAGGCTGCCGGCCGTATCGGTCCGGTTGGCCGCCATCATCACCTTCAACTCGGTCCAGGTGAGGCTCCCCGAGCGGTCGGTATCGAAGGTCCACATCCGGTCGAAGGCCGCCTGCACGAAGTGCCCGTGCGAGTCATAGATACCGGTGTCCGAGCCATGTTTCGAGAAGGCGATCCGGGAGATGTCGATGCCCCCGCTCTCCGTGATGCGGGTCATGCCGGCGTGAATCAGGATGGCCGAGGCCAGGCTGCCGAGCGGGCTCACGCCCAGGCGCCGGAAGCCCGAGCGAGTCTCACCCGGGGTCAGCTTCCCGTCCTGGTTGGCATCGAAGAACATGACATGCTTTTGCAGGGCCGTCGGATTCTCGAGTACCCGGGTATTCATGGAAGCCGGCCTGGACACCGGGGTGCTCGTCCCGGGCTGGGTGACCAGACCGCAGCTCGTCACGAGGGGAACCAGGGACACGAGAACGCCCACCCGCATGGGCACGTACCGGGGATTGAAGGGCACGGCAGATACCAACCTGACTCGAGAAATGGGATTATCTCGAGGTTATCGTGACCTTCAGGTTGAAACTTGTGTTTTCAGATCCCACGTCGAGATCGCGAGCCCGTGGCCGGCAGGCGACAAATGCAGCGGCTCGATCCCGATGGCGCGCCAGGCCGCCTGGAGATCGGGCCACTGATCACGGTCGGCCAGCAGCGCCACGCCGCAGTCTCCGCCCCCGGCTCCCGACGACTTGCCCACGCCACCGTATCGCATGGCACTTTCGGCCAGCTGGAAAAGCGTCGGCGTCTCGATGGTCATGCCCGTCGCCTCTTCCAGGCGGTGAATGGCTCCTCGCGCCCGCGCGAGCGCGCCCAGGCAGGAGCCCGCATGGCCGGTGTCAATGCCCTGAGCGAGGTTCCCGACGGCCTGGCGGCTGTGGATCAGGAAGCCCGCCAGCGACGAGGACCTGCGCGCCGCCGCCGCCCGGTAGGCGTCGATGTATTCCCGGGTCGAGGCGGGATTGCCCGTCCAGCCCACGGCCAGGAACAGACTCTCGGGCCAGGCGAAGCGCTGCATGCCGTGCAGAGGCCATTCCGTCTGGACGAGCTCGGTGAGGGGCATGCGATCCCGGGCCGTTTCGACCCACGCGGCATCATGGCTGACGAAGTGGACCACGCCCCCGAGCACGCTCGTGGCCACATCCAGGCCGCTGCCGCTGCCCTGCGCCTCGACGTGAGCGAGCGCCGCCAGCTTGTAGATCTCCTCGGCCGTGGGGTTCTGCCCGGCCGCCCCCAGCAGGGCGCCCAGGATGGCGACCGTCACGGCCGAGCTGCCGCCCAGGCCCACCTTCGAGCCATTTGCGCTCGTGAAGGCGCCCTGCAGGACGAGTTCGAATGGCCGGTTCTGGAATCCCCGCGCCTGCAACAGGCGCAATGCCACCGACACGGCGCGGCTCGCGAACTGCGTCTCGGGGGCGATACGGCCCTCGATCAGGTAGTCATGGCTGTCCCAGCTGGCCTTGACGTCGAGGAGCCCCAGCGAATCGGAGGTGAAGCGGTAATCGGGCGCGGACCGCACCATCGCGTGGATCCGCCAGTCTACGGCGACGGCCAGGGCGGGTTCGCCGGGCTCGAGGACCGCGTATTCGCCAGCGAGCACGAGCTTTCCGGGCGCAGAGGCGCGGGTGGGCATCCAGGTCATGGGGCGTCTCCTCCGGTGAGGACGGTGGCGGCGGGGCCAGGATTGCAGACGATGATCCGCCCGACGCCCGGCAGGGTGCCGAGAAGGCCCTGCAGCGTCGTCGCGTGTCTCGGATCGACCAGTACCTTCACGTTGGGGCCGGCATCCAGCGTGAACCAGCAGGGCAGGCCTTCCTGGCGCCAGCGGGCGATCGCCTGCATGACCCCGAGCGTCTCGGGCCGCCAGAAGCTTATCCACGGCTCGGCGCCCAGCATGGTTGCATGCATCTTCAGGCAGTTGGCCTCGGCGAGGCGTCCGACGGCGGCCAGATCTCCCGCGGCGATCGCCATCTGCATTCCCGAAAGCGCGTCCTCTTGACCCTCGACCCAGGCCGGGAAGAAGGGGCTCGTCGCCACCGTGCGGTTCATGGCCTCGCGGCTCGAGACGGGCTTGGGGCCCGGAGCGACGACGGCCACGATCATGGTCGGCCGGAACGTCTCAGGGGCTGGCACCGGCTCGGCGAATGAATCGATCCCGTCCTCGCGGTTGCCGCGGTGCCAGGCGACGAAGCCCCCGAACAGCGAGCGGCAGGCGGAGCCCGAGCCCTGGCGGGCCAGTACGGACAGCTCGCGGTCGGACAGTTCGAGCCCGGCCGCGCGCGTGGCCGCCAGCGCGAGCGCCGCATAGCCCGAAGCCGAGGAGGCGAGTCCGGCCGCCGTCGGGAAGTCGTTCCGCGTCACGACCTCGCAGGCCGCATCCGTCCTGGCCAGACCCCGCACGCGATCGAGGAAGCGGACGAGGGGAGCAAGCGCCTTGCCCTCGAGCAGCTGTCCATCGAGCGTCACGCGGTCGGGGCCCGCGGCCTCGAGCCACCGCACGGTCGTGGTGGTTGTGAGCCCCGAGAGCGTCATCGAGAGGCTGCCCGTCGCGGGCAGGTTGAGCGCGGCGTCGCGCTTGCCCCAGTACTTCACGAGCGCGATGTTCGCATGCGCCCGGGCGGTGATGGCCGATGCAGTCATCGGACCTCCACGAGACGGTCGGTGGCGCGCAGGGCGGCCAGATCGGCGCAACCCAGGCAGAACATGGCGACGCGCAGCTCCTGCACGAGGGTGTCGATCCGCGCCACGACGGCCTCGACGGAGTCGGTCGCGGCCTCGAGGAAGGGCAGGGCGTATCCACCCAGATCGGCTCCGAGGGCGATCGCCTTGGCCAGGTCGAGCCCGGTTCGCAGCCCCCCCGAGGCGACGAGCGGCACCCCGGGATGCGCGGCCCGGTTCAGGCGCAGGGCCTCGGCCGTCGGGATGCCCCAGTCTCGGAAGGTGTCGCCCAGCGTGCGACCGAGCAAGTCGGGCGATCGCAGGCCCTCGATGCGGGCCCAGGACGTTCCCCCGTTGCCCGCGACGTCGAGCGCGCGGACCCCGGCACCCAGCAGGCGGGCCGAGACGTCCGGCGCGAGGCCGTTGCCGACTTCCTTGACCAGCACCGGCACCGGGAGCGTCGCGCAGACCTCGGCGATGCGCGGCAAGAGGCCCCGGAACCGCGTGT
>JBEIFE010000266.1:0-3544 GCA_040382575.1 Candidatus Sericytochromatia bacterium | reverse complement strand
CGGCGCGGCGACTGCACCATGGAAAGCAAGGGCTTGCAGGCTCGAACGTCCCCGAGCTCCCCGAGAGTCTCGACCACGGCCAGCCTGACCGAGGGATCGGGATCCCACAGGGCCTCGATCAGGGGATCGACGGAGCGATGGTCGCCGAGACGACGCAGGGCGATGGCTGCCTCGCGCCGGACGTCACGGCTGGAATCCTGGAGGGCGAGGATGAGGGTTTCGATTCCTTGAAGATCCGCGAGCTGTCCAAGGGCGCGCACGACTCTCAGGCGAATGGATCGGTGGCTGTCCTTGGAGGTCTTCAAGAGCGGACCCACAGCACGGGTGTCCGCGAAGGCGACCAGCGCATCGATGGCCGCCTCTCGAACGCGATGCTCGGGATCTTCGAGCGCCGCCAGGATGGCATCCAGGGCCCTGAAATCACCAACCTTCTCGAGCGCCTCGATCACGACCACGCGAAACGCGGGACTGGTTTCGCGCGGCTGACGGTCGGCCCGATTCTTTTGTCTGGGCTTCGAACGAGCCTGGCGTTCCCAGAAGAAGCGCGACCGGGCCTTGACGGGAGCAAGAGCCTGGATCAGGGGCAGAACGGCTCGCTCGTCACCGATCTCACCGAGGGTTCCTGCAGCGGCCTCGCGAACCAGCTGATCCGAATCATGAAGCGCCTCGATGAGGGGCTCGACGGCAAGGCTGCTACCGAGTTGCTTGAGGGCCAGCGCGGCCAGACGCCGCACGTCACGACAGGAATCCTCGAGGGCACCCACGAGGGCATCCACCGCGCGTGAATCTCCCAGTCCGCTGAGAATCTCGGCCGACTTGCGGCGCACGGCCCGGTGCGGGTCGCGCAGGGCCTCGATGAGCGGCTGGACGGCACGACTGTCATTGAAGACGCCCAGCGCATCGATGCAGGCCATCCGGACGCGGAACTCGCTGTCCGATAGCCCCTGGATGAGGGGTTCGACGCTGCGGATGTCCTGGGAGGCAGCCAGCGCCTCCACGACCAGCACCCGTACTCGCCAGGACGTACAGGTCAGCGCTTTGATGAGGGGCTCCACGGCGCGCGGATCGCCGATACGCCCCAGAGCCTCGGCTGCAGACGCGCGAGTTTCCAGGTCGCTGCTTTCCAGCGCCTTGACGAGTGCAAGAACGTCGGCATAGTCTGGCCGAGAATCAGCCATGTCCCGTCCGCCTTCTCGTCCATTCACGGAACGACCGGGCCGAGGGGTGAGCGGCGAGTTGGGCTTGTCCATGCACCTCTCCTGCGAGCTGCGCGCTCGCTGTCATGTCAAGAAATATAAACCCCGAAGCCGCTGGTGACAAACATCCTGAGGCAGGAGACCTGCGGCCTCAGCGCGTCGTAGAATGGAGCATCCATCCTGCAACGAACGGGGAGTGAGCCATGTTCAAGCCACGCCGGGAAGCCCTGATGCAAGCCCTCGGAGGAGGAGTCGCCATATTTCCGGCCAATCCGGAGCGCCGTCGTACGGCAGACCTCGATTATCCTTATCGGCAGCATAGCGATTTCTTTTACCTGACGGGCTATACCGAACCCCAGGCCGTCCTCGTCCTGATGCCCGACCATCCCGAATACCGGACGGTCCTTTTCGTCCGGCCCCGGGACCCCGAGATGGAAACATGGAACGGAAGGCGTGCCGGAATCGAGGGCGCCATCCATGCATTCGGCGCAGATGCAGCCTTCCCCATCGACCAGATCGACAGCATCCTTCCGCGCTATCTCGAGGGTCATACGCGCCTTCATTATCGAATGGGTGAGCATGACGGGTTCGACGATCGGGTCCTCGGCTGGATCAACGCCGCACGGAGGAAGGCCCGCAGCGGCGTGGGAGCGCCGACCGAGATCCTCGACCCCTCGCGAATCCTCCACGAGATGCGCCTTTTCAAGTCGGAAGCCGAAATCGACCTCATGAGGCGTTCGGCCGAGATCGCCGCTGCCGGGCACGTCGCCGCGATGAAAGCCTGCAGGCCGGGTGGCCACGAATACGAACTCGAGGCCACCTTGCTGCACGCGTTCCGCATGGCCGGTGCCATGGGGCCGGCTTACGGCTGCATCGTCGGTAGCGGGGAAAATGGCTGCATTCTGCACTACCACGAGAATGAAGCTCCCTTGCAGGATGGCGACCTCGTCCTCATCGATGCCGGGGCCGAATACCGCCATTACGCATCGGACATCACCCGCACCTTCCCGGTCAATGGCCGCTTCAGCGAAAAGCAGCGCGCCGTGTACCAGGTGGTTCTGGATGCGCAACTGGCCGCGATCGAGACGATCCGGCCAGGCCGGACCTTCCAGGACGTGCACGAAGCGGCCCTCCAGGTCCTCGTCGAGGGCCTGGTGAAACTGGGAGTGCTCGACGGACGTGTCGAGGACCTGATCGAAGACGGCGCTTATCGCCCGTATTACATGCACAAGACCAGCCACTGGCTGGGAATCGACGTCCACGATGTCGGTGCCTACAAGCAGTTCGACGCCTGGCGAAAGCTCGAACCGGGAATGGTCCTGACCGTCGAGCCGGGGTTGTATTTTGCCCGTAGAGGACCCGAGGCGGCAAGAGCATTCGAAGGGATCGGGATACGGATCGAGGACGACGTCGTCGTGACGGCGGACGGATACGAAGTGCTCAGCCACGGTGCCCCGAAAGCCATCGAGGCGATCGAGAGCCTCATGAACCAAGCATGAACCTGGAACGCGTGAGCTCCCACGTTTCCATCAGGAACGCCTTGCCTGACCTGGTCGACAGCGCGGTTCTGGTGCCCGTGATGCCTCACGCGGATGGACCGGCGATCTTGCTTGGACGGCGGGGCGACCATCTGTCGTCCCACCGCGGGCAGATCTGTTTTCCGGGTGGAAGAAGGGAGCCCACGGATCCCGACCCGGTGGCATGTGCTCTGCGTGAAGCCCACGAAGAGGTGGGCATCAGAGCCGAGGAGGTGACCGTCCTTGGCCTGCTCGATGACCACGTGACCAGCACGGGATTCAGGATCACGCCTGTGGTCGGGCTACTCCGGACGGGACGTGAGGTGAACCCCACCAGCGACGAGCTGGTCTCGATTCACCAGATCTCGCTCACAAGGCTCGCGCGCCGGGAAACCTGGTCCAGGGAGACGGTACAACAGGGTCAAGCGCTTCGCATCGTTCAGGAGGTCTTCCGGGTCGATGGGCATCGCGTCTGGGGAGCCACGGCACGGATCGTGCGCCAGCTACTGGCCGTGATCGCGGAGCCGTGACTCAGGCCAGTTGCATCACACGGTTTCTGCCCCTGCGCTTCGCCTGGTAGAGAGCCTTGTCTGCGCGATCCACGAGATCTTCACCGTTTTGATCGGCCGCCACGAGCTGCGCAACTCCCACCGAGACGGTGACCTCGAACGTCCGGTCGGCAGAACCTTCGCGGAAGGTGAGGGCCTCGACCGCTTCTCGAAGACGCTCTGCCAGGATGCAGGCACCGTCAAGATCCGTCTGAGGAAGGATCATGGCGAACTCTTCTCCACCGTAGCGCGCCACCGTATCACACGCCCGAGCCTGCTCCTG
>JBEIFE010000265.1:0-3553 GCA_040382575.1 Candidatus Sericytochromatia bacterium | reverse complement strand
GTGCGTGTCCCCCGATGAGACGATTACCGATGACCAGCTTGCCCTTGCACGTCAGCGTGCAGTTGGCGGCGTCCCCCTGGATCGAGATGTCCCGGTTGGATTCAATGACGGAGTTGCTGTCGCAGAAGCGCGCGTGGATGTCCTTCTGGGCCTTGAGCTGGGAGCTGGATCGTGCCCCCCCCGGATGCGGATGGAGCCTCCCGCCTCGAGCGTTGCTTGCTCGACGTTGCCCTGAACCTCGATGTCCTCCGTCGCCTTGACGGAGAACCCCGGGTTCACGTTGCCCGTGATGACGACGCTTCCCTGGAAGTTGATGTTCCCGACCGAAAAATCGACTTCTTCGACCTGGAAGACGGGCTGAACGGTCACGCGCCCCTTGACCAGGGCCGGAATACCGTGAATGGCCGCATAGGCCTCGGTCTTGTCCGGAGAGATCTCGACGCCTTTGCCGGCGAGGATGTGGGTATCCTTGCCCGGAGTGGCCGTGATGGGCTCCCCCGTCACGGACACGCCCGGTTTTCCCTCGGTGGCCGGCTTCTTGCGAACGAGCAGTTGCCCCGGGACGACGCTCTGGATGAGGTTCACGTCGCGAAAGTCGACCTTGCCATCTTCGGTGAGGGCTGGACCGGTCGCTTCCGTATCCGTGACGAAGGCATATTCGAGGCGAGCATTGTCCCCCGGGACGGGTGCTTTGCCACGCGCGACGCAGACGGGATCTTCGGGAGGCTTCTTCGAGAGCGCCTCGATGGCCGGCATGTCGAGACCATCTCGCACGCCCCGCAACTCCAGTGCCTTGATGATGCGCTCCGGCGGATTGGGATTCGGCGGGGTGATCTGGACGTGGGCCTCGAGCCCCTTGTTCTGGAACGTGACCCGGATCAGGCTTCTCTGGCCCGTAGCGGGTGCGCTCGCCTTTTCGCCTTCCGTATCCAAGAACCACTCCCGAGGCCGCCGTGGCCATCCGTGACAGGGATCACTTCCATGATCCCGGGTGCAGGGTCGCCCCTCACACCCGATCTTGCCGCGTCCCTGCACCAAGATCAGTGACAGATCGCATATACCCGTTCGAGTCACATTTTAGCGGGAGCCGACACGCCCAAGATCCCCTCGAGGGCGCAGAACAAGGTCTGACGGGCAGATGCAGCCAGGGCGAGCCGGGCTCGACTGAGGCCGGGCTGGTCGGGCTGGAGGACCCGGCAGGTCGTGTAGAACTGGTGGAAAGCGGCGGCCAGATCCGTGGCATAACGCGCGATGCGATGGGGCTCGCGAGCCTGGGCCGCACTGCGCACCTCGTCGGGGAAAGCCGCGATCATCAACAGCAGATGTCGCTCGTCTGCTTCCACCAGCCCATCGAGTTCCTCACGTGCCGGGGCTGCCACCAGCCCCTGCTCCTCGGCATTCCTGAGAATGCTACAGATCCGGGCGTGGGCATACTGCACGTAAAAGACGGGATTGTCTGCCGTTTCCTGCTTCGCGAGCGTCAGATCGAAGTCGAGCGGGGTGTCTGCACCGCGCATGACGAGGTAATACCGGGCAGCATCCGTGCCCACTTCATCGAGCACCTCGTCGAGCGTCACCATCTCGCCCGTACGCTTGGACATCCGCACGGGCTCACCATCGCGGAAGAGCGAGACGAGCTGTCCGATGAGCACCTCGCAGGATCCGGCGGGATGGCCGAGGGCTGCCAGCGCCGCCTGGATCCGCGCCACGTAACCGTGGTGATCCGCTCCCCAGATGTTCAGGAGCGTGCCACCCGAGCGCGCCAGCTTGTCGGCATGGTATGCGATGTCAGCGGCCAGATAGGTGGGCAGGCCGTTGTCGCGGATGACGACGCGATCCTTGTCGTCCCCGTGCGCCGTCGAGCGCAGCCACAGAGCGCCATCCTGATCGTACACATCGCCGGAGGTCTTGAGCCGCTCGAGCGTCCGCTCCACCTCGCCGCTGCGGTGGAGGGTCGTCTCGGAATACCAGGTGTCGAAATGCACCTTCATCCTGGACAAGGTTCGCTTCTGGCCTTCCAGGTAGAAATCCCGAGCGAAGCCTGTCAGGCGGGTGATCTTCCCGTCCTCGTCGAGGTCTGCGAGTTCGTCGGCAATCGCCTCCCGGGCCCGGTCGGCCACCTCCTGGATGCTCGCACCGCCGTAGAAGTTCGCGCCCTCCTCGCCCGTCGGGATCGCGCGACCTTCCAGTCGATACAGCACCGAGCGGCCCAGGTTCAGCATCTGGTTGCCCGCGTCGTTGATGTAGAACTCCTGCTGAACGGGCGTCCCGGCCCAGGCCAGCAGGTTGGCCAGCGTCGAGCCCAGCGCGGCCCAGCGCCCGTGACCCACGTGAAGGGGGCCTGTCGGATTGGCCGAGACGTACTCGATGAGGACGGGGGGCGTGACCGCACCGTCGACCCGACCGTAGCCGTCGCCGGCCTCGAGCACCGCACCGATGCGGCCCCGGAGCCAGTCGTCGGATACTCGCAGATTGAGGAATCCGGGTGGAGCAACCTCGACCGAGGCGACGACACCGTCGACCGCGACGTGGCGGGCGATCGTCTGGGCGATCTGCAGCGGGGCCTTGCGAAGTGGGCGGGCGAGCGTCATTGCGACATTCGAGGCGAAGTCCCCGAACTTCGGATCCCGGGTCCGCTCGATGAAGGGCTCGGTCGCGGCCTCGGCAGGCAGGTCGCCGGCGGCGACGGCCCGGTCCAGGGCTTCACGGAGAGCCCTGGCCAGGGCCTGTCGGAGAGTGGGTTCGACGACGGTCGTCATGGCGTGCAGTCCTCGGAAACGGGATCGATACGGATGATCAGGGTGAAGGAGCCGAGATCGGATTCCTCAGCATACAACGAGTATTCCATGTGAAGTTCGGTGGTCTCGCCATGGTCGATGCGCGCCAGGCGGCGGGCGTGCGTCGCGAATCGCATGGCCTGTCCCGCGAGCCCGAGCTGCCCGCGCCTGGCAGCCCCCACCTCGAACTCATGCCAGCCGTCCACCCCCTCGCCGCGGCGGTAGACGCTCCAGGTCTCCCCCTCGATGCGGATGGTGTGCTGGATCCCCCCCTCGCGCCAGAGGAGGGTCGGCCGGGCCGGGTCATCGTACCAGGTGCCATCCCCCTCCTGCTGATGGGTCAGGGTGGAGCCGCCGGGCTCCATCTGACGACCCTCGATGGACACGTGAACACGGCGCTTCATGAGTCAGTCCTTGTGGTAGGGTTCGCGCCGACGGATGGTCTCGGCACGGTAGAGTTGTTCGAGCAAGACGACGCGGGCCAGCGCGAAGGGCATCGTGAGCGGGCTCAGGGACCACATCCAGCCGGCCGTCTCGAGCCAGGCGGGATCCAGGCCACAGGGACCGCCGAGCACGAACGACAGATTCGCATGGCCCTCCTGCTCGAACCGCGCCAGGCGCTCGACCAGGCCGTGGGTCGCCACGGCCTTCCCGCGCTCGGAGAGCATCACGACGGGCCCTGGCGGAAGCGCCGCTCGCAGGCGTTCGGCCTCCTGGCGCATCACGTGCGCCTCTCGTCCTGCCACGAGACGCTCCTCGCCCACCTCGACGAGATC
>JBEIFE010000264.1:0-3568 GCA_040382575.1 Candidatus Sericytochromatia bacterium | reverse complement strand
TTCTCGTTCACCGGACGCGAACCGTTCGACCTGCTCTCTTCGTCGCCATATTTGCTACGCTCGTGGCCTCCGTCGCCACCCTGGGGACCGTTCAGGTCGCGCGCGACGCTGCAACGGTCTTCAGTCAGCCGGATTGGGAAAGTCTCGGACGTCTGGTCGGCCTCTTGCTCGCGTGCTATTTCGTGCGTTCCATCGGACAGTGGGTGAGCGCTCGGGCCTCGGCTCGCGCAGCCAACCGCATCGTCGCCGAGCTCCGTCAGGAACTCGTTTCGCGGATCCTGGGACAGTCAGCCGTCGCGCTCGAGCGCTTGCCAGCTGGCGATACGGCTGCCCGGATCGTTCAGGACGCCTTGCTCGTGAGGGAATTTGCCCTGGTGGCCGGTGCCGAGGTCGTGCCATCGGTTCTGATCCTGGTACTCGGCCTCTCGACCTGCGTGTTTCTGAACCCGACCCTCGCCGCCGTCGCTCTGGTGGGAATCCCCGTCGTCGGGAGCGGTCTCGCCCATTTCGGTCGCCGTTCCCAGGACGAGATCCTGGCCGTGCAGGCCAGGTCGGGTGATCTCACCCAGGAACTCGTCGAGCGTTTACAGCTCGGATTGCTGATCAAGGTTTTCGGTCGCGAATCGCACGAATTGCAGCGCTTCGATCGTGCCAACCGGGCTCATCTGGATGCGGCCGAGCGTGCTGCGGACATCCAGACCCTGCAGACACCCGTCGTCGGGTTTCTGCAGGTGGTGGCGATCGCCGGTGCTCTCTGGGTCGGTGGCGCGCAGATCCTTCTGGGCAAGCTGACGGTGCCGGACCTGATGGCCTTCGCTGCGGCCCTGGGACTCTGCATCGACCCGGTGATCTATCTCTCGAATGGTTGGACACGTATCCAGCAGGCCTCGGCGGCCTGGATGCGCCTGGCTCCTCTCCTCGCGCTGGAATCGACCCATGACCTCGGCCTTCTGACCCCGAATGCCGCGCACGACGACTGGGATGGCGGAGTGACCCTCGAGCAGGTCTCGGCCCGGTACGACCCGGCCAGACCGGTCCTGGACAACGTGTCGCTCGCGCTGGCCCCCGGGGAGTGGCTGGGTCTCATCGGTCCGAGTGGTAGCGGGAAGTCGACGCTGGGCCGCTTGCTGGTGGGGCTGCTCGAGCCACGTGACGGGATGATGCACTGGGGGACCTCGGCCGTGGTTCCCAGGCATCACGTCTCCTATGTGCCGCAGGACGCGCTGCTCTTCTCCGGGACGGTCGCGGACAACATCCGGTACGGGAAGCTGGATGCGAGCAACCAGGACCTGCGTGAAGCTGCCCGGCTCGCCCTTGCCCTGGAATTTATCGAGCGTCTCCCGCAAGGCTTCGACACGGTACTCGAGGCACGGGGTCAGAACCTGTCGGGAGGGCAGCGTCAGAGGCTGGCGATCGCCCGCGCTCTCGTCGGAAAGCCCCGTCTACTGGTCCTCGACGAACCCACGGCGTCACTCGATCCCGAATCCGAGCAACTGGTCACCGAGACGATCGAGGCCCTCCGCGGAACATGCACGATGGTGGTCGTGACCCATCGCCACGAGACCATCCGGCGTGCCGACCGGACCCTGATCCTGGAAAATGGAAGCCTGGTCGACCGGCAGGTCGACATGCCTGCTCATTCCAGCTAACCGACCACTTTTCGTCACGGGACCTGAGCGGTGGAACGGACATGAAGCCCCTTGCTCGTTCAAGGGCTCTCCCGCCATCATGAGAAGATGACAGCCTTCAGACATGTGATCGCCACCCTTCCCGTGCTTGCTTTGCTTGCCTCGTGCGCCACCCTACCCTCGCGCATGGGTACGCAGGCCTTTGCATCCGTCCGGTCCAGGACGATCGATGGTCAGTGGATCGTCCGTCTGAAGGACCCATCCCGTGCCAGTGAGGTGGCTCGTCGTCTCGGTGGGGTTGTGCTGGGACGTATCGGTCGCGACCATGCCCTGATCCGCTCGACGGCTCCTCGTGCGCTTGCCGCCAGCGATCCCGGGTGTCTGTCGGTGGAAGAGGACCGTGCACTCGACCTGGAAAGTGGCCCCTATCCGGACCGTTTCCCGGGAGTCTTCACTTCCGGCCCCGATCCGTTGATCCCTGCCCAGTGGGCTCTGTCACGTGCCCGATTCCTGGAGGCGTCTGCATCAGGTTCCGCGGCCATCACGGTAGCCGTCATCGATTCCGGCGTGGATGCCTTGCATCCAGAACTGATGGGAAGGGTCCGCGAAGGCTGGGATTTCACGAAAAAGGTCCCCGGCCCCGGTGGACTGGTCGATGGCTACGGCCACGGAACTCACGTCGCAGGCGTGATCGGTGCTCGTGCCGGGGATGGCGTGGGCATTGCCGGTATTGCTCCGGATTCACCGATTCTTTCGATCCGCATTTTCAACGACTGGGGCCACAGCAGCGAGGGCGTCGCGGCCGCGGCCGTCACGTGGGCAGTCGATCACGGGGCCCGAGTCATCAATGCGAGTTGGGGAACGCTCCTTCCCGGAGAAGCAGCCAAACAGGCATTTGCGGACGCCGTGAGCAGGGGGGTCGTACTCGTTGCAGCGGCTGGAAATTCAGGGAAGAACGCCGATCCATCCTATCCTGCTGCCATACCCGGCGTGATCGCGGTAGCAGCCTCGACCGATCTGGATGGATGGCCGACCTTTTCGAGTACGGGAGACCACCTCAGCGTGGCTGCACCGGGTGAAGGCATCCTGTCGACCTATCCATGGGCAAAGGGACAGGGATACCGCATCATGAGCGGGACGTCGATGGCTGCCCCCCATGTGACGGGCCTGGTCGCACTGATGCTTTCACGCGACCCGGCACAATCTCCTGCCAAGATCAAGGACCGACTCGAGCGCACGGCGATCGACACGGTCCTCACGGGGCGAGACATGTATTCCGGGGCCGGACGGATCGACGCGGTTCGGGCTCTCGAGACAGGGAGCTAGGTAAAACGCCTGAATCGAGGCCCATCGGTCGATTGGCGCGGAGCCGGTAGTGTTCCGCGGGTATCCCGGCGGACGGGGTCCGGGTTGACGATGGGAACAGGCTGCCCACCGGCATCCCCCGGTTCGGGATCGATCCTGGGAGCAGGTAGCACAGTGGCTTCTTCCAGGATTCCCGCGATGGTTTCCATCTTGGGCTTGTTCTGTGCAGCCGTCATGGCTCCCTTGACGGCGCCATTGACGGCAATCAAGCCAAAGGCAACCGCAGCGAGTCCGACCGATACCGCCGTGACCGGTGCAGCGATGGCGCCGAGAGCTGCTCCCAGGGTTGCCCCAGCGCCGGTCGTCGTTGCGAGAAGCGAGAGGAGGGCCCCTCCCCCGATGACGGCGATGCCACCGCCGACGAGACTTCCCAGGTAGGACTGAGCCAGGCGAGAAAGGGTCTCGAACGCGTCTGCAAGGCCCTGTTTCGCGCCCTGCAACGCTCCTTCGGAAACCGATGTGGATTCGTTGTCGAAGCCCACGAGGGTGGCCACACGACCGTTCAAGGTCACCTGCGGCGTCTTGCTGAGCTGGGCGAAGGTCAGGTCGAGTGAATCGCCATAGATGACGACCCG
>JBEIFE010000263.1:0-3575 GCA_040382575.1 Candidatus Sericytochromatia bacterium | reverse complement strand
TCACCCCCTCTTCGAAGGGGCGCTGGAAGGCCTTGCGGCCGAGAATGAGACCCATTCCGCCTGCGCGCTTGTTGATGATGGCCGTCTTGACGGAATCGGCCAGGTCGCTGGCTCCCGTCGAGGCTCCACCCGAGCTGATCAGACCGGCGCGGCCCATGTAGCAGTTGGCCACCTGGAAGCGGGTCATGTCGATGGGATGGGCCGTCGAGAGCTCGCTGAAGCACCGCTTGTCGGTCTTGCCGAATTTGAGCGTCTGGTAGCCGCTGGCGTGGACCTCGGGCAGCTTTTGCTTGATGATGTCGGCCTTGATCGTCACGCCGAGGTGCGTGGCCTGCGAGCTGAGGTCCATCGAGACGTGGAAGTCGTGCTCATCCGTCTTGAAGGCCGGGTTGCGGGTGTAGCACCAGAGGATCGTGGCCATACCCAGCTCATGGGCCATCTCGAAGGCCTTGGCGACCTCGATGATCTGGCGGCGCGATTCGGGTGATCCGAAGTAGATGGTGGCTCCGACGGCTGCCGCACCCATGCGGGCCGCATCCTGGAGCGTACCGAACATGACCTGGTCATGGGTGTTCGGGTACGACAGGAACTCGTTGTGGTTGATCTTGACCACGAACGGGATCTTGTGAGCGTACTTGCGTGCCACCGAGGCCAGGACGCCGTACGTCGAGGCAACGGCGTTGCAGCCCCCCTCGATCGCCAGCTTCACGATGTTCTCGGGGTCGAAGTAGATCGGGTTCGAGGCGAACGAGCCGCCCGCCGAGTGTTCGATGCCCTGGTCGACCGGGAGGATCGACAGGTAGCCCGTGTTCGCGAGACGGCCATGGCCGAAGAGACGCGCCAGGTTGTTGAGGACGGGGATCGAGCGGTCGCTCGGGACGAAGATCCGGTCCAGGAAGTCCGGCCCTGGAAGATGCAGGGTGTCCCGGGGGATGCCCGTCGAACGGTGGCTCAGCAAGGCTTCCGCCTCTGCTCCGAGCAACTGCTCGATCCACTGGGGATGGGACGTCGTCTCGAGGGTTTGCATGCGGTCGAGCCTCTCTGTCTGGATGGGCGCCCCGCCGGGCGCCTGGAAGCGGGCAACGTGCAGGCATGATAGACGATCTCGTGACCCCTTGCATGCGCGCGGGTGGTAGGGTGAAGCGCCCGTACCCTCCTGAAAGGGGTGTCCCGTGCCACATCGGACCCGTCTCGAGGACGATGCGCTGGGTCGCGTCCGACTTTCCGCCTCGGCGCGCTGGGGCCCCGAGGCCGAGCGGGCCCGCCGGGTCTTCGCGGGCCTCCCGCTCGCGCACGATACCGCGCTGATCCGGGCGATCGCTGATATCAAGATTGCCGCAGCTCGCGTGCATGCGCGACTCGGCCATCTCCCCGTCGAGGTGGCCCGGGCGATCGAGGAAGCCGCACTCGCGGGACGCGCAGACGGTTTCCGGCGCTCGCTCGTCGTGCCGGTCTATGCCGCCGGTGCCGGCACGTCGCTTCACATGAACCTCAACGAGGCGATCGCCCTGTCGGCCTCGGAGCGCCTCGTCAGGACGGGACATCCCGGACGCGTCGATGCGCACGACCATGTCAATCTCCACCAGAGTACCAATGACGTCATCCCGACGGCCATCCGCCTCGCATGTCTCGACCGTCTCGATGGTTTGCACGCGGTCCTTGCGCAGACCGTCGCCACTTTACGCCTCAGGGCGGCCGGCGTCGGGGATATCCTGAAGGCCGGTCGTACCCATCTCCAGGAAGCCGTCCCCATGCGGGTGGGAGATGAACTCGGCTGCTGGGCCAGTACCATGGCCGATGCAGGACGGTCGCTCCGCGCCGCGGCCGAGGGGATGCTCGAGGTCCCCCTCGGTGGGGCGGCCATCGGCACGGGCTGGGGGAGTGAACCGGCTTACCGGACCGAGGTCGTCGCCGAACTGGCGCGCGTCGTCGAGCGACCGCCGCTGCGCTCAGCGCCGGATCCGGTCGCCGCCGTGCGCGGGACGGGCGCCTTTCTGGGGCTCGGCGGGGCCATCCGGCGACTGGCCACGGATCTCGGAGGGATCGCGAGCGATCTCAGGCTGCTCGCCAGCGGTCCGACCAGCGGTCCTTCGGAGTGGGAATTACCAGCCGTGGTTCCCGGTTCCTCGCACATGCCGGGCAAGATTAACCCGTCCGTCGCCGAGTGGGTGAACCAGCTCGTCTGTCATGTACTCGGGTCGGATGCTGCCGTTTCCCATGCGTGTGCGATGGGGCAACTGCAGCTGAATGTCATGCTGCCCGTTATCGCGTATCATCTTCCGTTGGAGCTGGAGTTGCTGACCATCGCCCTCCAGGGACTCGATCGCCATCTGCTCGCGGGCATGCGCCTGAAGCCGGAAAGATGTCAGATCGGGGCCGGCTCCACGCTCGGGCAGGCCATCCTGCTGGGCGAGAAGATGGGGCATGTCCGCGTGGCGCGGTGGATCCGGGAGGGGGGGACCCTGGAACCGGACCGCTTGACGTCACCGGGAGCCAGGGAGGTCGCACCTCCCGGAGAGGGAGCCGATGCTGGAGGATGAGGCCGGGGACATCGTCCGCAAGGCCCGCTTCGGTCAGGGCCTGTCCCGGGCCGAGGTCGCGAGGCTCGCAGCCTGTCCGCAGGCCCGGCTTGAAGCGCTCGAGACGCTCGCGAGCCCCATGACGGAGGCCGAGGCGACCGAGCTTGCCCGGGTCCTCGCGCTCGAGCCCCGGGCCCTCGTGGCGATCGCCTCCGGGCAATACCGTCCAGCTCCCGTTGCCGAATGCACCGGGGGGATCGTGGTCCATACGCTCGTCGTGTCCCAGCCCGATGGCTGGACCTCGAACTGTCATCTCGTCGCCCATACCACTGGCCAGGAAGCTCTGATCGTCGATCCGGGCGGGGAACCCGATCGCATCCTCGATGCGCTCGATGCACGCGGCTGGCGACCGAGGCACGTGCTCGTCACGCACGGCCACCGAGATCACGTCGGGGCCCTGGCAGCCATTCATGCGGAGTGGGCCGTCTCCGTGCTGGCCGGAGAAGGAGATGCCCCCTCCATCCCGGTCCCCCATGCCAGCGTGCACTGGCTCCGCCACGGGGAGACGATTCCGCTCGGAAGCGGAATGCTCGAGGCCCTGCAGACCCCGGGGCACACGCCAGGCGGCTACTCGTTCCGCCTCGATGGTCACGTATTCGTCGGAGATGCTCTGTTCGCGGGGTCCATCGGCAATCCGAACGTGCCCCACGTCGGCTACGGTCAAATCATCGAATCGCTGTCCCTGCACGTGCTCTCGCTACCCGTCGATACCGTCATCCATCCGGGGCACGGGCCTTCGACGACGGTAGGTGAAGAGCGTCGGTCCAACCCCTTCTTCGCGGCACGATCCTGTGCGAACGCTGCGATCAGGCCCTGACGACCAGGCGATCGCCATCCGTCAGTTCGCCGATGGCGTGACCCTCGACCCCGCGCTGGCGCAGCGCGGTGAGAAGGGGCTTCAAACGGTCGGGAGCGACGGCCATCAGCAGACCGCCAGAGGTCTGGGCATCCGCCATGCAAGCGAGGAGCGCGGGCTCCACCCCCGGATCGACCTCG
>JBEIFE010000262.1:0-3576 GCA_040382575.1 Candidatus Sericytochromatia bacterium | reverse complement strand
GGCGATCAACGAGATCATCCTGGCAATCTGGCGCATCGTGACTTTCCCCCGTCCTCGATTCCCCGAGCAATCTATCGCCGGACCGACACCCGATCCGATAAAGAACCGTTCATCTTCCGTTTAAAAATGACTGGAAGTCCGGTTGTGACTGGTATCCTGGCTGACATCGTGCGAGAGCGGGTACGCTGATCATCGGAGGGATGCCGCGTGGCGCGAGTCGCTGGATCCGGAACCTTACACCAATGGCTGATCCTGGGCTCGCTGAGTGCCGGGATCTTCCTCGCGTTCCTGCATGATCTTCCCGTTCGCGCCGGGGAAGCCGCGAAACCGGGGCCCCCGGAACGCCGAGGTGCCAGTGTCTTCGTGTTCGGGCAGGACGCCTTTCTGCTGGGCGGTCAGATTGACGGCATACCCGTGACCACCGTGGAGCGGTACGTGCCATCCGCCGAGATGGCCACGGAGGCCCTCGATCTCGAACTCAGCCTGCCCAGGACGGATGCCGCTCCCGTCGTCACCTCGGTGGGGGTCTTCATCATCGGCGGACGGACCGCGGACGGGCAACCGCTGGCATCCGTCGAATGGGTCCGGGCAGATGCTTCGGGAAGCCTGGAGGGGCCCACGCAGATCGAACCCGGGACCGGCCTGAACCAGCCGCGGTCGGGGCACATGGCCATCCAGATCGGCGACTGGATCTACGTCCTGGGGGGCACAGGCCCCGAAGGAGGACTCACCTCGATCGAACGGGCAGCTCTGACCCCCGAAGGCAATCTCGGACGCTTCGAAATGGTGGCCAGCAGTTCACTCACCGTGCCCAGAACCCGGGCAGTCTGCATACGATTGGGGTCACGCCTTCTGGTCGGGGGAGGCCGGGTCGGGCCTGCCGGGGATGGCGATACCTGGGAGCAGGCCGTCATCGACGACTCGGGCAAGCTGGGGGCCTTCGAGACGATACCGGGACTCCGGATGACGACTCCCCGGGAAGGAGCAGGGGCCATCGAACACGAGGGGCGGGTGTTCATCGGGGGAGGCCTGGGGCCGTCCTCCGTGCCCCTGCGATCGACCGAACTGGCCACATGGTCCGTGGAAAGCGGGCTCTCGCGATTCGTGCCGGGACCCGACCTGGTGCGATCGCGATCGGGCCCACTGTTCTGGAGCACATCGGGAGACGTGCGAATCCTGGACGGCGGAGGCCGTCCGGAGAGTATCTCGTGGTCCAGAGTGATACAGGCTCCGGCACCCGAACCTGTCATGACCAGAACGCCAGAGGAAGCCTCCAGCGACGCGACCCTCGCGTCACCATCACCGGGCCCGCTCACCCTGCAGGTCACACCTGCCGTGGCTCCAGAAGCCATGTCCGGGTCGGAGCTCGAACTGGTGGGGGGGCGAGAGCGCGAACGCGACTTCGGCCCAGCCACGCCATCGGCCGAGACCTCTCCCCCCTGACCCAGTCGATTTCCCCTATGGAAAAGGACCCTCTCTCGAAAGAGAGAAGGTCCTTGCGTCACAGCTCAGGGGCTAGTGGAGAATCGCCTCGGAAGCGCCGTAGCGCTTGATGGTCTCCTTGAGGCCGTAACGGCTGATGGTCTTCATGACCTTGGTCGAGACGCGGAGCCGCACCCAGCGGTTCTCATCGGCCAGGAAGAAGCGCTTCCACTGGAGGTTCGGCTCCTGGCGGCTGACGGTGCGGTGGTTCGAGTGGCTGACCAGGTTCGAGCGCTCGGGGCGCTTCCCGGAAATCATGCACTTCTGTGCCATGAGGTGCTCCTTGGCAAACAATACGATCGCCGTCTTCAGATGAAAACCGGCGACCAGAGGGTCTGAAACAGCATACGCGACGCAGGGAGGCTTGTCAAAGCCTGAAAACATACCTTTGACAAACCTTCGCATACGCATTACCATCGAGTCTGAATCGGATCCTCGTCATCACCGTGAATTCTGGGAGGCCCCCGTGGCAGCGCAAGGCTCGCGTATCATCATCAAGCTCAAGAGCACCGAAAGTGGTTACACCTACGTGACCATGAAGAACAAGCGGAACAATCCGGACCGCATGGTCATGCGCAAGTATGATCCCATGGTCAAGCGTCACGTCGAGTTCCGCGAGACGAAGTAATCACGCTCTCTTGAACAGGGGGGCCTCCTGCGGGAGGCCCCCCTGTTGTCTTGTCTTCTTGACGTCGCGTACCACCTGATCACGGACCTGGAGTCAGCCAGTGCCGCCAGCTGCCCAGGGCAGCCTGGGCGAGCCGGCGACGGGCGATCCTGCCTTCTGCTGACCATAGAAACCGCGCCACTTCGGCAAGATGTGGCTGACGCAGAGCGATGGGCATGGTCAGCAGAGCCTGGGGCCAGGCAGGATTCGAAAGCCACCGGATCATGGCCAGATCCGTTGACGACATGGCTTTCACGAGGGCGCGAACGAACGGATCGAGATCGATCCGTGGATCCGTCAGGATCGTCTTGCCCACGCGCCACGCCCTTGCCAGGAACTCGGGGTCGGCCGCCTCGGGCGTTCGGACCCACGTTCTCACACGGTCCCGGATCATCCCGGACTCGAGCCATCGAGTTCCCCATGCCACGAGCGATGAAACACGGGTCGGATGGGTCTCGACGAGCGCTTCCAGGACCCGGATGACCCAGTCCATGATCCACCCACTGTTTCCACCTGGCATCTTATCGAGCCAGGCCTCCACCTCGGTCATGGACACACGGGGAGGCTCATCGAGAGGCAACGACGCCAGCGCTTCGACGATCCATTTGACGCCCTCCTCGGTCGCGAGATAGCCCTGCAGCTCCGAGGCATCGAACGTGGGCTCGAGACGGGCCTGCTTCAACAGGGTACTCCAGCGCGCCATGTCGTCCATCGACCCCTCGCCCAGTCGCGCGCGAAGCTTGTCGCGCATGGCCGCACGTTCGGGGGCCAGCATCAGCTTGGCCGCGTACGGGATGCCGATTTCCAGGAATCGGTAAACGGGTACGCGCTGCCGGACCACCATTTCCATGCAGCCCACCGACCGCATCAGGAAAGTGAACCGATCCGGCATGCAGAAGGGAAGGTCCAGCAGCTGGTCCCCCAGCTTCTGGAAGATATCCTGCATGGACAGAGGCTCCTGGCTGAGTCCCAGCTGCGACTGGTAGACCTCTTCCACGAGCGGAAGCAGCCTCTCACGATCGACCTCGGGCGGAAGAAAGCCCAGCCGGATCATGTCCTCGAGGAATCCCTCCATGTCTTCGTGAACCAGATGGACGAAGGCATCGACGAGAATCTCCTGCGTATCAGGAGGCATGGTATCGACCATGCCGAAATCCAGGTACACGACCTCACCGTCGGGGCGAATCAGCACGTTACCCGGATGCGTATCCCCGTGGAAGAACCCATCCTCGAGAACCTGCTTGATGAAGGCCCTTACCCCGCGGTTCGCCACATCGAGGAAGTCGACGCCATAGGCTGCAATCCCCGCATCATCATCGAACTTCACGCCCTCGATGAACTCCATCGTGAGCACGAGGGTCGTCGAGTGTTCGGGGTAGCTACGTGGCGCCGTGATGCCCTCGAAGGGCTCGAAGTTCCGGCGAAAG
>JBEIFE010000261.1:0-3584 GCA_040382575.1 Candidatus Sericytochromatia bacterium | reverse complement strand
GGTATTGGTTCTACATTTACTGCCTGTTGTTTGTTGAATGGCAAACACAAAGTGGAATCGAATTTATGAAACGGAACCCACTCTTTCTTTCTACTAACAATTAAAACAATCAAGTATGGGAACAAAATCCCTGAAAGCGACGGTAACGGATACATCACGCCGTCAATTCATCAAGGTGGGCGCCTTCAGTATGGCTTCCATGGGCATATGGGGGTTCCCTTCGGTGCTTCAGGCTGCCTCCACCTCTTCCGGCATCAGCCAGATTTGTCGTAGGCTCGCCGGTCTGGGTTGGCGTGATCTCCTGTTGGATGTCACAGGCGGACAATTGGATCTGACGGCTGACGACCTGGAACGCAGGTTGCTGGCCCCGCTGACCAAGATCGATCGTTCGCATCCTGGATTCGGCGATTTCTCACTCTCCGGGAACAAACCTGTGGAACCCGGCCACCCGGATCGCAGCCTGTTGTATCACGCGTTCGCCTCTGCGACCGTCGTGGCAAACCGACGTGGGGAAAAGCTGGAGGGCTTCCCGACGCTGGCGGAGATTGAAGCCCTGGAAAACTTTATCTACGGATCGCGCAAAGCGACACTGAAGGACCTGACTGCCGGGGCCAATCCCGAAGACCTCGCAATCGTCGTGTTCGCGCTTAACTACCGAAGCACGCCCCTGTCGGTCACCGGGTATCACGCGCAGCTCTGTTTCTCGCGGACGGGCATCGCCCGGCTTGGGACGATTGATCCCTACTATGACGCAGAGAAGCGCGCCTTCACCGGCATCGACCCGGACCGGCCCTATGATTTTCGCGTGGTGCCGCGTCGGTTTGCCCCCTACCTGGCCAAACGCGTCCGCGGGTATAACGGTCAGTTCGGCCTGCAAGATCCCCAGGACGGCGATGAGGCACTGGACTTCTGGGTGCCTGTACACAAGCTGTTCAGCGGGACGGAGTGCATCTCGGGCATGAATCTGGAGGTCCGGTACGACAGAGGTATGCAAAACGACGAGATCGCCAGCTTCCATAACACCATCCATGGGCAGGGATTGACCACGGGATGGACAGGCAGCGACCTCGAGAATTACCCGTTCGTCATCAAGGATGAGAAGATCGCCTCGCTGTCCGCGAAAGAGTCCGATGGAAGCGGCCTGCTCGTTCCGCTGCCGGACAAGCTGATCCGGGAAGCATACTACAAAGGGGAAAGACTCACGTTCCCCCATAGTGCCGTTCAGGGCAGGGACCGCAGGAACGTGCAGATCTCGTCGCTCTTCGTCATGCCTGCGTCCAGTGAGACGCTGGAGCCAGGCTACTATCTCGACTCCGACCAGGATTCTCCAAGGAATGCACCCGAGTACATCAACGTCCGCCATCAGGTGCGCAACGGCCAGGTGCACAACCTCAACGATCATCCCGACGTCATAGCCGTCATACGCAAAGGTGGGTATGACGCCCAGCATTACATCGACTCCGCAGGCGATGGATGGGTGGGTGTCACCTGCAAGCAGCTCGAGCAGAGCGGAATCACGGCCACTATGCCTGCCTTCTGTGCAGTCGGTCTGCCGGATTTCCTGCCGGATCTGAACCAGCGTGACCTCATGGCCTGGTGGCAGAATGTAGTGCCCAAGCCGATGCGGGCGTCTTTGTGGACGGTACCCCCGCTTGCCCTTTCGCAGGCGAGGATCGCGGCGAACGTCGAGCTTCCGATTGGTTTCAGCCTGTACGACAAGACCGTGACGGCGATCGTGGCGCAGCTGGACGATTCGCCAAAGAAGACCGAACCGACGGTCCAGAAACCAAACGGACCGGTCAACTACGGGAAAGTCGGCCTGCCTGACGGTTCGCCGGGCCTGTTCGATCCCGGATGGGATGTGAGCATGGGTGTGCGCAGTATGGACGGGGGGACGGAGATTCACAAATACCTTGTGGGTCACGGCCTGGGATCGCCTTTCATCGAGGATGCCAAACTCTGTGCTGCCCTCGGCGCCTACTGGCCCGCTCTGGCACCTGACGCCACGCGCCAGTTCGAACCGGAGAAGATTATGGGCGGTATCCCATATCCCTGGCCTTCAATCGTCCCGCAGACGGACGAGGAGCTTGGTATGGAGCCCTCCGGCAACGGGAAACTGATGCCGTGGGATGGTGTCCCCGGCCCCAAGCGCAGGGTCGTCGATGGCAAGCCCGTCATCGCCTATAAAGCCATGAACCACGTCGACTACATCGACATCCTGGGTACGATGACGGCGGTGCTAACTGCCCGTATCGGCTCTGATGAATACAAGGCGCGGGCCCTCTCCATGGCGGCCGTTTACTGGTCACTCGGCATCAAGGAAGGTAACACCCTCGACCCGGATAACTACAGGAAGCTGATGCTGGAGAAGTCCGCGTGGGCAGTATTCTCCTTCAAGGCAGTGTCTGCCGATGATGCCGAACTGCAGAAGGTCGCCAAGGCGGCAAACCACAGGTTCTCCGGCCCATACACGTTCCGTTTCGAGCTGTACCGTTGGGGCCGACACTGGAGCGATCCGGCCGACTTCAAGACCAAGCTCGTTGAGGTTCTGGAGGAAGTCACCGCTTATTCCGACGGTAGATCGGTCATAAAGAAAACTTCTGACCAGTGGAAACTGGACACGTCGATTCCGACCTGATCGTCATCGGTGGCGGCCCGGCTGGCAGTGCCGCTGCCATCACCGCCGCCTCTATGGGGTTGCGGGTGCGGCTATTGGAAAGCCAGGCAGTGCTCGGCGACCATCCCGGAGAGACGCTGCACCCGGGTGTTGGATCCGTTCTGAAGCAACTCGGAGTGAGTGGACGCCTCGCATCTGTTACAGGCGCGCGACATGCGGGCATCCGCATTGAATGGGCCGGCCGGTCCAGATTCGAACCCTATGGGAGCGATGAGAATGGTCCGTGGCTGGGCTATCAGGTATCACGGGCGCGGTTCGACACCATGCTGTTGGACCGTGCCCGTGAACTGGGCGTCAAGTGCATCTTCTCGTGCACGGCCCAGTCGCTGCTACGGGAGCATGGAAAGACGGTCGGTGTGCGTACCTCCATGGGAGACATGGTCGCTTCGCATGTTATCGATGCTTCGGGACGAACGCCCTTCTCGGCAGCCGAGCCCGGCATGGTCAGGACCGTCCACTCCCCCTTGCTCATCGCACGCTATGGCTATGGCACGGGCTCACTTCCGGAACTGGACGACGCCCCGGTCATGAGGGGCGATGCATCGGGATGGCAGTGGACGGCCATGGTTCGTCCGGGATTCTATCATTGGACATACGTCTCGCTTGATGGAACAAAGGTGCCGCGCGACTGGAGGCCGGCGGAATTCCATGGACTGACGCCGGTCGGTTCCCCGCGGGGTGCCGATGTAACCTGGCGCCTGTCCGGGAATCTTGCTGCACCGGGCTGGTTTCAGGTGGGAGACGCTGCTGCCGTGCTTGATCCGACATCCGCCAACGGTATCCTGCGCGGACTGCTGTCCGGGATTATCGCTGCTAAGCTGTCATACTCGGTTGTTTCCGGCTCCTCCTCTTCTGCTGAAGCTGCTGCCCAATATGTGGCCTGGTTCAACGGATTGTTTTTCGAGTC
>JBEIFE010000260.1:0-3600 GCA_040382575.1 Candidatus Sericytochromatia bacterium | reverse complement strand
GGCTCCCTCGGGAGCCTCTGGAAGACGTGTCTCGATCTCGAGGTCGGGAGTGCCAGCCTGAGGGTAACGCCCCAGCGCCACGCTCCGCTTGAGGGCATCCGAACGGTACGTCATGACCTGGTACGTCCAGGTCCCACGCATGAAAAGTGCAGGCCAGTAGAATCGCGCTCCGCCTGGAAACGCGTGTTCACTGAATCCGGCCCCATCCCAGCGGAGGTCTGCGGCGTCGCGATGCACTTCGTCACCGACCTGATCCCAGGTGGCCAGCAATAGCGTGGGGAATGCGGCGGGATCCCCCGTCGACTCTTCGATCTTGAGCCGATAACGTCCGGGCGCCAGATTCTGGAAAGACAGGCGGTCACGGCCCTCGAGACGAGCTTGCTGGACCGCCGTGAAACGTCCTTCGGAATCGGCCTTCAGAAGGCTTACCGTCGCCGTGACAGGCGTGGCCAGGGAAAGCTCCGCCTTTCCGGTGATCGGGGCATCCGGGGTGCTCGATTCCTCGACGGGTGGAACGGGAAGGCCCTCGTTGCCAGATTCCGGCACGGGCGATGACGCGGGGACGGGCGTAGGATTTTCCCCCTGGACGGAAGCCGTAGACGGGGTCAAGCCAGGACCATCGGAAGGCGGACTGGATGCCACGACCCGGGGCTCAGCCCCGCCAGGATTGACCGATTCAGAGGTTGCTTCTCGGTCTTCCGGAACCTCCCAGAGGCGGGCAAGGGAGGCATACAGGTCCTCGAAAAGTGTACCCGAACGCTTTTCACGAAGGTCGCCAGCCAGGTAGCTGAGACCTGCCGTCAAGCTCTGGTTGGCCAGACCGTAGGCATTCTGGGGCTGGTTCTGATAGGAGAGGTTCAACCCGACCCGCGGCAGAAGAGCCACCTGGAGGGCCGTACCGAGCGTGATTTCCTGGCCCGCGATGGCCCAGGTCGGATCCTTGAGGTCCACGATGGAGGGATGATGGACGAAAGCAGCATCCAGCATCCAGGTGAGGGGGGCCCAGGTTTTCCGCACGTGCGCTTCCAGTCCCACGATCGTGCGGTTGCTCCGCCAACCGAGCAAGGGCGTGAGCACCGTCGACCAGCCATCCAGCATCGTGGCGCCGCTCAGGCGCAGATCCCCGCCCCAGCCCACGTAGGGTGGCAGATTGATGACCGAGAAAGCTCCGGAACCGGGCCTGGCCATAAGGTAGTTGTCGGCGATCGCCGTGGCATCCCAGCTCAGTGCCAGACCATCGATCCGGGCCAGAGCTCCCGAAAGCCCCAGTTCGTACTGCAAGCCGCCCCGGAGGTGCAGGGCAAGGTCGGAACCGACGAGTTGCCCGTGACCTACAGACAGCGCACTCGTATTGAATCGAGCCGACGGAAAAGAAGAAGACGTGTAGGAAGCGGAAGTCACGGACGTCCCGGGCGCTCCGAGCAACCACGGGTCCTGGAGCAGGGAGACGTCATCCATCCACGAACGGGCCGCGTTCCCTCTCGAGAATGGGTAGACATCTGCACGTACAGGCTGAACAGCACCCGGAGCAAGTCCGAGAGTCAAAGAAAGGGCGACGAATCGGGCATGACGCGTGGCGATGTTCAAGGTCTCTCCTCGCCGAGAAACGGTCCAGATCGGGGCGCTCCAGATCTCGAGGCTAGCGTCCACATGATGAAAAGGCGAGGATTTCGATCACGTCCGGAGATAAAACGCCACGAGGAAGGGAACAACTTCAGCGAGGAAGTCAAGGAAAGCCGAATGCTCCGGAACAGACCATACATCCAGCTTTTACTCATCGTCACGTTTCTGGGGGGGTGCTTCTGGACCTCGGGGACCGGCTCCAGCAATCTCTTGCTTATCAGACAGCAAGAGGTTGCCAGAATGTCTGGCCTGCCTGCACTGGACCTCACTCTCGACGTTTCCGAGGGATTCCGGCTCGAAGGCAGTACCATCGAGATCTTGCCCCCATCGGTGGTCGATGCGGTGAAGGTGGATATCCTCGTTCAGGATGCCAGCAAGAGCTGGCAAGCGACGCGGTCCTTCGATGTTCCCCGCGATTCGCTGCGCAAGGTGCAGACCTTCCAGAATCTGGATGCTGGCCTCTCGCTGCGCCTGAGGGCCAGACTTGTCGGTACGACACCGCAGGGTTCCAGTAGCATCATCGGCGACCCGAGCGGACATACGCTCGACCTGCCCCCCCTGACCTTCAGCAAGCGGCTCGATGTCGTTTGGACCATTCCACTCCCGGGTGGTGACCTGGCCTCACCGACCATCTCGATCAACTGACCCGCAGTCAGCCAACCTGCAAGAAATGAGGCAAGACGCGCACGCCTTGCCTCATTCAGAACTTCCAGTACCCCCGACGGGAGTCGAACCCGTCCTACCACCTTGAAAGGGTGGTGTCCTAACCGATAGACCACGGGGGCGGACCCTTTTAAAGTACCGCAAGAACCTCACGAACGCAAGCGGACAGCGATTGACGTCCTCGGAACCTCAAGTCCATGACCGAGACGCTCACCTTGCGGCGTGCGCAGGGCTCCAGTTACAGCTCGGACAGTTGATGCGATGAACATTGACCCGGAGATCGGGGGATTCCACCTTGAACGGGGTACCGCACTTCTTGCAGGTGAAGGTCAGGACGAGAACTTCAGAGGCCATCGATAGCTCATTCCTCCGGCGAACGAGGGACACGCCCGTCCATTATGCCCCGAGATCGACCATCGTCACTTGCTGCCTGGAAATCGGATGAAGGACCGCCGTATAATGGGAACGAAGTGCATGTCCAGGCCGCCAGGCCTCTCTGAAAGGACGACCCGTGAGCGCTCTGCCCCCTTACAGCCTTCTACCAGATCGCGTCTTCACCTCGCTCGCTGACTGGCCCGATGCCGGCAAAGCCCTGGCGAAAGCCCGAGAACACGGACCCGAATGGACGATCGCCCAGGTCAAGGCCGCAGGGCTCCGGGGTCGTGGTGGCGCGGGATTCCCCACCGCGATCAAGTGGGGCAACATACGGGCCGACCAGTGTTCCGTCAAGTACATGGTATGCAACTCGGCAGAGGGTGAACCCGGAACATACAAGGACCGTAATCTCCTGCGCCGCAACCCGTACATCATCCTCGAAGGGTTGGCGATCGGCGCATTCGCGCTGGGCGCCAAAGAAGCGTGGGTGTGCATGAAGGTCAGCTTCGAGTACGAATACGAGCGTCTGTCTGCAGCACTCGAAGAGATGCAGGCTGCGGGACTTCTGGGGGACATTCCCATCCATATCGCCCGGGGAGCCGATGAATACCTCCTGGGCGAGGAGAGAGGCCTCCTCGAGGCAATCGAAGGGAATTTCCCGTTTCCACGTGTCAGCCCGCCATACATCCATGGCCTGTTCACCACCCAGGGGATGTTCTCTGCGGAAACGGAAGGGAACAATCCTGCATGCGTGAATAACCAGGAAACCCTTTGCCATGTCTTCAACATCATCCTGAACGGTCCAGATTACTTCCGGAGCGTCGGAACGGAACAGACTCCCGGAACCGGCATGTTCACGCTTCTCGGCGACATCGAACGCCCGGGCGTCTATGAACTGCCCATCGGAGCCTCGTTCAAGCACTTGCTCGAAGAACTGGG
>JBEIFE010000259.1:0-3603 GCA_040382575.1 Candidatus Sericytochromatia bacterium | reverse complement strand
CTGCGAGCATCCAGGCGAATACGCGGGAGCGCAACATGACTGGGTACTTCATGCTGTGAGTCGTATCACATCGGTTGCCTGCCGTCAAAGTCGGTCGAAGACCATTCCGACCCAGTCACCCTCGGGTACCGTCTCGCGATGTCGGAATCCATGCGGGGCGAGGGCGTCCGCCACGGCATCAGCCTTGCGTCCCAGGATGCCCGAGGCGACAAGAGATCCACCTCGACGGGTCAGGCGTGCGAGTTCGGCGGCCAGTTCGATGATCACCTCGGCCAGGATGTTGGCGATCACGGTGTCCGCCGGTTCCCGGACGATTTCCGGTCCCCCCGTCGCGCACGTGACACGGCCCTCGTGGCCATTGGCCACGAGATTTTCCCGGGCGGCATGGACGGCCACCGGATCGATGTCGATGGCCATGCCGCCCTCACCACCCAGCAGGCAAGCGGCGATCGCCAGGATGCCCGACCCGGTTCCGATGTCATGGAACGTGCCCAGGGGGCGGCGGTCCGCCAGATCTTCCAGGGCGCGCATGCAGAGCTGGGTGGTGGCGTGAGTCCCCGTCCCGAAGGCCTGCTGGGGATCGAGCGTGATGACGAGATCACCGGGTTCGGGGTCGTGGCTTTCCCACGTCGGCTTCACCACCAGATGGCGACCGATGCGCATCACGTGCCAGAACCGGCGCCAGCTGTTCGCCCAGTCTTCCTCTTCCACGAGTCGCGTCTCCGCGGTCATCGAAGCCATCGGGTCGAAGCGTGTCAGGGCTTCCCGGGCCGCCGCGCTGGCGACATCCGCCGTGACCGTCTCGGGCAGGTCGGCCAGGTAAGCCCTCAGCAGGGCCGGGGCATCGGCAGGAGATTCCGGCGATCGCTGGTCGAGGACGACACCGGCAACTCCGACTTCCTGGAGGGCCCATGCGACGGCTTCCGTGGCCAGGGGGGGGAGGGTCAGGGTGAGCTCGATATAGCGCATGGCCGTCACGATACCACGGCGAACCGGGGTAGCGTGACGCGGATCCGGGTGCCCTTTCCATGGGAAATCTGGGCGACCTCGAGGTGTCCTCCATGCAACTCGACGACCTCTCGGGCGAGCGGCAGGCCGAGACCTAGACCTCCGAACCGTCGTGTCATCGAGGCATCCCCCTGAGTGAAGGCCGCGAGGCAGTTCTGTAACTGTTCTCGGCTCATCGTCTCGCCGGTGTTCGAGACTTGAATTTCGAGCGATCGGGCATCGCCACCGACTTCCCAGAGAACGCTTCCCCCGGAGTGATTGAACTTGATTGCGTTTTCGTGTACCGCCCGGAGGGCCATCTCGAGGCTCGGTCCATCCGCCTCGATGAGGTCGTCTCCATCTTCGTGTTCGCGGATCTCGACCGAGAGTTGCATCTCGCGGGCCTCGTCCTCGAACGCGTTGTGGATCTCGCGGATCATTTCCTTCACGGGAATGGTTTCGAGGTGGCGGGCCAGTTGCCCCAGCTTGATCCGGGCCAGCCCGACTCCCCGTTCCGTGATCCGCTGCAATCGCTGGCAGGCCCTGAGGATTTCCTGGAGGTCATGACGGCGCCCTGACCGGTCTTCCGGGATAGAATCTTGCTCGTCGAGCAACATTTCCGTCAGTCCCTGGATGATGGTCAGAGGGGTGCGCATCTCGTGTCCCAGGTTGTCCAGGACATGGCGTTCGACGTCCGCGAGTCGTTGCTGGCTTTCGATGAGGCTGCTCAAGAGCGGCGCGATCTCGGTGGGCCAGAGGTTCATGTCGACATCCGTCTCGAAGGGCTGGGTCAGGATACGCATAGAGGTGTTTCGGCGGTGATGTGGTTGGGTGATGTTGTTATCGTCAAATCGTCGAATGTATTGTGTTGCTTGTCAAATCGCACTGCGTGCATACGCCGTAAAGCACGTCGTGCAACGATCGTGGCGTGATTGACGCTCTGCTTGCGCGCGTGATACCAAAGAATGACACTTCCCCTCTGGTACAACTCCGCCCCATCAGGAGAGCGCGTGGCACGACGACAGTTGCTCGGTGGCCTTCTCGTCGCAGGAATAGCCCTGCTCCAGGGTTGCTCCGAGGCCCGATCCATCCGATCCCTAGTCATCTGGCACCCCTGGGGTGGGGCCGAACTCTCGGCTCTGCGCCAGGCCATCGATCTTTACAGGGGGCAACATCCCGGCCTCGACATCGTGTCCTTGCCCGTGCCCTCGGACAAGCTCCAGGACAAGTATCTCCGGTCCACGGCGGCCAACGGCGGGCCCGATCTCGTCATCGGGGCGACGGACTGGATCGGCAAGCTTGCGCAGTCCGAGGTCATCGCTCCTCTCGACGACATCCTTGATGACGAGACGCGCCAGCGGATCCGGCCCTTCGCTCTGGACGCCCTGCGCTACAGGGGGCATCTGTATGCGATCCCTGAGAGCCTCGAGACCGTGGCTCTGTATTACAACAAGCGCCTCGTATCGCGCCTACCGCGCAACCTCCAGGAGCTGGTGATCCGGGCCAACAGCCGGGACTACTGGAAGGGTGACTTCCTGCTCGCCTACAACACCCAGTTCTATTTCAGCTCCGGATATCTGTTCGGTCGGGGCGTGGGCCTCCTCGACAGGGGGGATGACGTTCAGGTCGACACCCCCGAGGCCGTGCGCTGGCTCACGTGGCTAAGGGATCTCAAGGCCAATCCTGCGATCGCCGCCAAGAGTGACTACGGTCGTGCGGACGGTCTGTTTCGCGACGGCAAGGCGGCCATGACGGTCAATGGTATGTGGGCTCTGAGAGACTATCAGGCAGCTCTGGGGCAGGATCTCGGCGTGGCCACCCTGCCCGAGGTGGAGCCCGGCCGTCCCGCCTCGCCCTTCGTCGGCGTGAAGTGCCTGATGGTCAACCCGAACGGTGGCAAGGCCTCTGTCGACAAGGCCCTGGAGTTTGCCCGGTTTCTCATCTCGCCGGACGTGGCCAAGATCATGATGGACGTGGCCGGTCACGTCCCGGTCGTGCAGGACGTCGAGTTCGCCAGCACCGACCTGCTGGCGCCGTTCGCTCGCCAGGCGGAGCTCGGGACTGCTCTTCCCGCCGCGCCCGAGATGCGCGAGGTCTGGGGTCCCATGGACCAGGCCATCGAGAAAGTCATGACCGACGTCTCGTCGCCGGATGCCGCCATCCGGGAAGCCCAGTCCGTCATCGCTGCCAAGATCGAGGCCGTGCGTAATCCATGAAGCGACTGAATTCCGAGGTCCGTCTCGCCTACGCCTTCATCGCCCCCGCGGCGCTGGTCATGGCCGTCATCACCGTCTACCCGTTGCTGTTCGGGATCTGGATGGCGTTCACCAACTACAATCCCACGCACATTCGTGGCCACATGCCGCGTTTCGTCGGGCTCCAGAACTTCATCGACATCTTCCGCCACGCGCCTTACCTGGACTTCGATTTCGCCCGGGTTCTGGGCTTCAACTTCCTCTGGACCTTCGCCAATCTGGTCTTCCACGTGACGGTCGGCGTCGGGCTCGCCCTCTTGCTCAACCAGCCCGGGCTCAAGGGGGTGCGCCTGTACCGTGCACTCCTCATTCTGCCCTGGGCAGTTCCGACTTACGTCACCTCGCTGGTCTGGCGCAACAT
>JBEIFE010000258.1:0-3617 GCA_040382575.1 Candidatus Sericytochromatia bacterium | reverse complement strand
GCGAGGTGATAGAGTGCAATCAAGACGTGATGTTGACTTGATGCCGTGAACGATAGTGCTCTCCACGAACGGATGACCAGGGTACTGGAGCGGGTGCGCGAAAGTGCCGAGAGGTCAGGACGACCCGCAAGCGCGGTGCGTCCCGTCCTGGTCACCAAAGGGGTTCCAGCCGCAATGGTGCGGCAAGCAGCCTGGCTGCCGGGAACCGTCGTGGGTGAGAATCGGGTGGCCGAAGCCATCGAGAAGCAGGAAGCGCTTGCGGACTGCCCCATCGAATGGCATTTTATCGGCCACCTGCAGCGCAACAAGGTGGCGCGCTGCGTTTCACGATTCAAGTTGATCCATTCGGTCGACAGCCTGGAACTCCTCGCTGCGATTGATCGGTGCGCTCGTTCGTCGAACGGGGTCCAGGACGTCCTCCTCCAGGTCAATGTTGCCCGGGAGGTGACCAAGTCGGGCTTCATGCTTGACCAGGTCGCGAATGTCCTCAAAACTTGTCAAGACCGGTCAGGAATCTGCGTTCGCGGAGTCATGACCATCGCCCCCAGGGTCGACGACCCGGAGGATGTCAGACCGGTCTTCAGGCGCTTGAGGGAAATGGCGATCGGGGAATGGCAAGAGGTTTACGATTGGCCGGGCGGCCCCGAACTGTCGATGGGGATGTCGGCAGACTTCGAAGTAGCCATCGAAGAGGGGGCAACCCTTGTGCGAATCGGCAGGGCAATTTTCGGCGAACGACCCACGGGAGCGGGGTCACACATTCAGGAGGGTCCATGAGCGCCATTTGGAGTAGCCTGCAGAAGTTCCTCGGCTTCGAGCCGGACGAAACGTTCGAGCCGGAAGTCAGCGAGGAACAGACGGAAGACGTGAAGTCTCCCCGTCCCGGCGGCACCAAGACTCCGGGCAACAATATCGTGGGCTTCCCCACGGCACCTCAATCCGAGATGGTCGTACTCGAGCCGCGGTCTTTTGACGATGCGTTGCCCATCATCGACAACCTGCGCACGCGCCGTGCCGTGATCCTGAATCTGCAAGGACTGACGACCGAGCAATCGCAGCGTCTCGTGGACTTCGTCTCCGGCGCCTGCCATGCCCTCGATGGTCATCAGGAGCGCATCGGCGAAGCCATCTTCCTGTTCACCCCCTCGAACGTGAAGATCAACGCCCTGTCGCATGACACCCAGTGGATGGTGGCTCAGGTCCAGGCACCGGCAGCCGCCGCCAGCAACGACAAGCTGTTCTGGCGCGTTCGCTGATGGTCGAGGGCTCCCTCTCCCTCATCGGTGGTGGAACCATGGCCGAGGCCCTCATCAAGGGCCTCGTCAACCATGGCATGGAGCCCGCTCGCATCACGGTGTCGGATCCGCTGGACGCTCGCCTCGAATGGCTGGCATCGTCATACGGAGTCAAGACCACCACGGACAACCGGATCGCTCTGGAAAGCGAGACCGTCGTCTTTGCCATCAAACCTGCGCAACTCGACTGGGTCCTGCACGAAGTGGCCCGGTCATGGCGCCCTGGAACGCTTGGCGTCTCGATCGTCGCAGGTGCGCGACTTCAGCGTTTCGAACAGGTCCTACCGCCTGAAACGCCCGTCGTGCGCGCCATGCCGAACACCCCCTGCGTGATCGGGGAAGGCATCTCGGCCCTTGCTGGAAACGGTCACGCGACCGAATCCCACCTGGAGCGAGCGCGCCATCTGTTCCGCGCCGTGGGCAGGGTCCTCGATTTACCCGAAACGTACTTCGACGCCGTGACCGGCCTGTCGGGCAGCGGCCCCGCCTATGTCACCTTGATCATCGAAGCACTCATCGAAGCCGGGGTTCAGCAGGGTCTACCCAGACGTATTGCCAGAGACCTCGTGTGTCAGACCGTCGGAGGTTCGGCACGACTCGTCCAGGAATCAGGCAAACACCCGGCGGAATTGAAAGACCAGGTCGTTACGCCCGCCGGCACAACTGCCGCAGGCCTGCAGGTCCTTGAAGAAGCGGCCGTCCGGGCCACGCTGTGCCTCGCGGTCAAAGCAGCCACCGTTCGCTCCCGTGAACTCGGCCGACAGGAACTACCCTGATATGTTTCTCGCTCAATTCCTCAGGAACGTCTTTCAGGTCTGGCAACTGGCGTTGTTCATCTGGGTGATCCTGTCCTGGATTCCTTCCATCCCCAGGCATCACCCTGCCGTGGAGATGCTGAATCGCCTCCTGGAACCGACCTTGCGCCCGTTCCGGGGCCTCGTACCCCTCGGTGGCATCGACATTTCACCGCTCATCGCCGTCTTCGTGTACCAGTTGGTGGTCGACCTCGTGGCCAGGGCCCTGCTCACATCCGCGCTCTGATTGACGTGCCGGCGAGCTACGTGTTACCGTGACACGGTGACCGTGGTCACTTCCCCTGACATTTGACTGCATCTGGCCGACTTCAGGGGGTTCTCCTCTTCGAAAGCGAGAGACTGGCTCTTGGATACTTCCGCGACGCGCTCGGTCCAATCCGACGCCACGGCCACCCCGGGCTCTGCCGCCCCCTCTGACAATCCAGTTGCAGCCAGCAGCCGCAGGCGACCGACACGTGCCGCCCAAGCTCGTCAGGCCGCTCAGGCCGAGGCAGATCCAACGAATGCCCCGTTGGAAATCAAAGAACTTCCGACCACGCCGGCCGTCTCGAGCGCCCCGAGGTCGCAGCGGGGTACGCGACGCAAGGAAGTTGCGCCAGCTGAAGTCCCGGGCGATGCGCCCCAGGAGACCGCGGCGGCTGCACGATCCAGCCGGAAAGCTGAAGTCAATCCCGAGGGTCAGACCGTCCCATCACGCCAGGGCCGTGGAGAACCCCGTGAACGTCCGTCACGTGAAGCCGTGCGTCCCGAAGGTGGACGCGAAGGCCGGCAAGATGTCCAACGCCCCGAAGGTGGACGCGAAGGCCGACAGGATGCCCAGCGCCCCGAAGGTGGACGCGAAGGCCGGCAAGATGCCCAGCGCCCCGAAGGTGGACGCGAAAGCCGACAGGATGCCCAGCGCCCCGAAGGTGGACGCGAAGGCCGACAGGATGCCCAGCGCCCCGACGGCGGACGCGAAGGCCGACAGGATGCCCAGCGCTCCGAAGGTGGACGCGAAGGCCGGCAAGATGCCCAGCGCCCTGAAGGTGGACGCGACGGCCGACAGGATGCTCAGCGTCACGAAGGCGGACGCGACGGCCGACAGCATCAGGGGTTCCGCGATGGTGGTCGTCAACGGGATCGCGATCGGGGACGTGACCGTGACCGGGATCGTGGCGGTCGAGGCCAGGAGAATCGCGGTGGGGCACGGCCTCATCCGGGCTTCCGCGACGATAACCGAGGAAACAGGGCCAACGAGCGCGAGATCCGGGAGATGCGGGAAGCGCGCGAACTTCATGAGGCCCTGATGGCCGAACAGGGGCTCTCTGTTGAAGCTCCCGAGGTGAGCTTCGAGCCCCAGGCCGTACCTCAAATGGACATCACGGAACTCCACGAGCTCGCGCGCTCGCTGCGCATCTGGAATTACCGCAAGATGCGGCGCAGCGAGCTGGTCAACCGGATTCTCCAGACCCGGCTGGCTGAAGGCGCTCAGCTCAGGACGTCGGGGGTTCTCGAGATCCTCAGTGAG
>JBEIFE010000257.1:0-3624 GCA_040382575.1 Candidatus Sericytochromatia bacterium | reverse complement strand
TCATGTTGTCGGATGCCCTAGTTATTTCCGAGTACACGGCGCTGCAAAATACCGTTCGGGTAAATCAGTCCCGACCCAATGAAGCAGTGTTCGGAACACATCCGGAAGCACTTGTCCTATCGAGTCGAAGCAATCCGGCAGGAAGTCACCGGGTTGAGCGTTCGTCGCGGTCCCCTCGTCCTCAAAAACCTGTCCCAAGCGTTCCACCCTTGCACCGGAACAGGGCGTTCTACTGAGGCTCAGTCACCTCGTCCGGAAGACCGACTTCACCCCGGACTCCGCATCCGGGTTCACGGTCACCGACTCACTCATCACCCCGGTGAATCGGATAGCCATGGCACCAGATAGCCGTGGTGATACGCTGATGCCGTGCAGGAACTGGTTACCGGCCGCCTCAGTTTGGCACCGAACGGGGTAGCCAACCCGCGGAATGGCTGGCCAGCGTGCGGGCGCGGGGCACCACCAGTCGGAGCCGCCCGGTGAGCAACCAGAGCCTTGACGTGTTCGCCCTCAGGGAGCATGTCGTCGGGGAGTACAGCCGGTTCGCACGGTCCTTCACGAGGATTGCCGACCAGCGACTGTCCGACCAGGTGGAGAACACCTACGCCGACAGCCGGTACTGGCCCCCACCACTGATCCAGATCAACCCGACGTACGCGACCGATGGGTCAGTCGCCGAACGTGTTGGGTCCGGGGACTTGCATCCCAAGACCGGCGGGATCTTCCGGACAGGCCCTTCGGATACCGCTGGCGGTGGCGGGTCACTCTCCCTCTATACGCATCAGGCCGAAGCCCTGGCGTTTGCCCACAAGCGGGAGAGTTTCGTTGTCACGACCGGGACAGGTTCGGGCAAATCGCTCTGTTTCTTCATCCCGATCGTCGATGCAATCCTGCGTGAACGCGATCACGATGCCACCAAGCGGACCCGGGCGATCGTCATCTATCCGATGAACGCGCTGGCGAATAGCCAATTCGAGGAGCTCGAGAAGTACCTCGACAACCTCGGCCCGAACGTCCCCCGCCCAGTCCAGTTCAAGCGGTACACGGGCCAGGAGAGCCACGAGGAACGGGAGCGCATCGCGGCCAACCCTCCCGACATCCTGCTGACCAACTTCATGATGCTCGAGCTCCTGATGACCCGGCAGGATGACCTCGACCGCAAGGTCATCGGGAACTGTGCAGGCCTCAGGTTTCTCGTCCTCGATGAACTGCATACCTACCGGGGACGGCAAGGGGCCGATGTCGCCCTGCTGGTCAGGCGGGTGAGGGAACGGCTCGCGCCCGACCGGCTTGTCTGCATCGGCACCTCGGCAACCATGGTCAGCAGTGGCGAAGGGACCGCCGCCCAACGCAAGGCAACCGTCGCCCGAGTCGCGTCGACCCTGTTCGCCACCCGCATTGACGCCGGTCACGTCATCACCGAGACGCTCCGCCGCCGAACGAACCCGGGCAAGACCCGCGCACACGTCCTGCCCCTCCTCCACGATGCGGTCATCCGGGCATCGCGAGACGGGATCCCCGATGACCTGTCGGATGCGGACCTAGTCGACCACCCGCTTGCGATCTGGGTCGAGGTCACGCTCGGCATCGCCCATGACGAGGAACAGCAGTGGCACCGGGCGCGCCCGTTGACCATCAGGGAGGCTGCCGACCGGCTTGCCTCGGACGCCGGGTGTGACACCGAGGTTGCCGAGACCGCACTCCGGAACCTCCTCTTGCAAGCCAACCGGTCCGAGGAGGAGCGCCGGCCCGGCCCGGGCGCCAGTCCGCGGTCCTTCTTCGCCTTCAAGCTCCACCAGTTCATTTCGGGTGCGGGCAACGCCTACGCCACCATCGAGCCTCCTGCCACCAGGGTCATCACGGTGGACGGCCAGCAGTTCCTTCCGGGAGGAGGCAACCGACGGCTCTACCCGGTCTACTTCTGCCGTGACTGCGGTCACGAGTACCACCCAGTCCGCCTCATGGGGGAACCGGGCCGCCAGGCCGTGATGCCCCGCGGGATCGACGACGTCACGCCGGCCTCCGCCTCTCGCAGTGGCACTGACGATGCCGACGACGCGGGCCAGGCAGATACCGAGGGCTTCATCACCCCGGTTCCCCATGGCGACCAGGGGTTTGCCTTCCGTGGAGAAGACGATGACTACCCCGACCACTGGCTTGAACACGACAAGCACGGGACCGTCCGCGTGCTCGCAAAGTACCGCGAGTACCGCGCCCGGAAGCTGACGGTCTCACCCGATGGGCGCGTGGGGTCAGGGACCGAGGCCTGGTTCCTTCCGGGGCGGTTCAGGATCTGCCTCCGGTGCAAGGCCACGCATTCCGGCAGCGTCCGTGACCGGAACCGCCTGGCTTCTCTCTCGGGCGAAGGCCGGAGTTCGGCCACCACCGTCCTCGTCGGAAGCACCCTCAGGTGGATGCACGGCGCCGGGTCGTCCATCGCCGAACACACCCGCAAGGTGCTGGGGTTCACGGACAACCGGCAGGACGCGGCGCTGCAGGCCGGGCACTTCAATGACTTCCTGTTCGTCAGCCTCCTGCGGGCCGGGTTCCTGCGAGCCCTCCGGACTGCCGGTCCCGACGGCCTCCGCAGCGCGGAGATCGGCCTGAGGGTGCAACATGCCATCGGGTTCGGGGATGCGAACGACAGCCAGGATGTCCGGCGCGAGTGGCTGCTGGAACCCACGCTTGTCGGGGCCTCCCTTCAGGATGCCTCCCGAACCCTGCGCCAGGTCCTGGCGTACAGGGTCTGGTTCGACCAGCGGCGGGGATGGCGCCACACCAACCCGAACCTCGAGCAACTCAGTCTCTTGCGTGTCGAATACGCCGGGCTTGAGGACCTTGCCCGGGACGACGCCGCCTTCGCGACCGTGGACCCGATCCTCCAGGCGACAACACCCGCACACCGCCGAGGGATCTACACCGTCATCCTCGACTACCTCCGCCAAGGCATGGCGGTGCGGTCAGATGTGCTTGAAGCGACCGAACTGGAACAGGTGCGGACCCGGGCCTTCAGCAACTTGCGGGACCCATGGGGGGTTGCCGACGACGAGCGGCTGTCCGGGTCGGCATTCCTCATGGTGGCAACACCCGGCCACCGGCAGAGCCGGTTCCGTGACGAGGAACTCATCCTGAGCGGGGGTAGCCGGAGCGCGCTCGGGCGGCTGCTGCGGGGAGCACGGGATCCGAGGAAGCCTTCCCTCTGGCCCGAACCACAGGCGGTGCGCGAACTCAAGCTTGGCCGGTTCGACGAGATCATCGTCGCCCTTCTCGACATCGCCGTCCGGCATGGCCTCGTCGTCAGTGAAGCCTCGCCGGTCGGTGATGCCCGGGCCTGGCGCCTCCAGGATTCCTGTGTCCGCTTTCATCCGGCGGAGCCCCTGGACGCTGACGGTGCCCCGCCGGTCACGCTCATGTACTTCCGGGACCTCTACGCGACCCTTGCCGGGCTGCTCGGCACCGATGACCACCCCCTGTTCAGGTTCGAGGCGCGTGAACACACCGCCCAGGTCGAGAGCGAACGGCGCGAGATCCGTGAGAAACGGTTCCGCTTCGGCGACCGGGAGCGCCAGGAACTCGCGAACGATGCGACCTTGAGGGACCTCGGCGAAAGCAGCCGGTTCCTGC
>JBEIFE010000256.1:0-3634 GCA_040382575.1 Candidatus Sericytochromatia bacterium | reverse complement strand
GTGAACGTGCCTCGCGATCGCAGTCAACGCCAGGAAGTGATCGCCGTCTCCGGGCAACCGTCAGTCCCCGTACTGGTCGATGGTGATGTCGTGCTCGACGACGAGGAGAAGATTCTGCCCTATCTCCAGCAGAAGTACGGTCGCGGGCGCTGAATCAGGCGCGTGAAGTAAGCGGGATCGATCATCCATGCCGCCAGGGAGACCGACCGGCTTTCGACGTGAGCGCGTGGTGGCCCGTGGTACCATTCGAAAGAGTGGCCCACGTCTTCGAGGAGGCTTCCATGGACCCTGTCGTTCCCAAGGTGACCCCTGCCACGGGCGATGCGCGCAAGCACGCCGAGTGGGAGTACGAGGTGCTCGAGGATCTCGGAACGGATCCCCGTGCGCGACTCAACGAGCTGGGCCTGGAAGGCTGGATGCTCGTGACCGCATCGCCCTACATCTTCAGGCGCCCCAGGATGGACGACCAGGGTCTCCGCACGAGGGTTGGTTTCGCGCGCGAATAAAGCGGGACTTCGCCTGCGCTCCCGAGCGATGGTTCCGGACCCCAGAGGCTTCTCTGCCGCAGCAGAGAAGCCTCTTCGACTCGGTTCGGGCAACCGTCAGGAGGTGGCGGGCTCGGGTGATGCGGTCAGCTGAGACGCGGAGGTCACGCGATTACGTCCGCTTCGCTTCGAGACGTATAGGGCCTGGTCAGCCAGCTCCACGAGTTCCACGGGCGTCGAGGCATGATCCGGAACGGTGGACACCCCGATCGAGACGTTCACCGAAAGGGTAGCGCCGTCCGGCCCCGGAAGAGGGGTGCTCGCGATCGCCTGCCGCAAGCGCTCGGCCACGATCATGGCCCCCTCGAGATCCGTCTCGGGCATGAGCACGAGCATCTCCTCGCCCCCGAAACGGGCCGGGACATCGAGCTCGCGAATATTGTCGCGGATGACCTGGGCCACGAGGCGCAGCACATCGTCCCCCGTGGCATGCCCGTACGTGTCGTTGAACTTCTTGAAGTGGTCGATATCCATCATGAGCACGGACATCGATGACCCGTACCGGAGAGCCCGGCGAACCTCCACGCCCAGCTTCTGTTCGAAGTAGGAGCGCACGAAGAGACGCGTCAGCGCATCCACGGTCGCCTTCTCGTACAGCTTGGCGTTCTGGATCGCGACGGCTGCCTGACTCGCGATCGCCTTCAAGAAATCGAGGTCGCGCTCGGTGAAAGCGTTCACGACGACCTGCGAGTCGACGTACAGGACTCCGAGCGCCTCCTGTCCCACCGTGAGCGGCACGCACATGACGCTGCGCAGGTTGAGGTCGAGGATGGATTGCTGCGCCTGGAGAGTCGCATGTCCGTGCGTATCGAGAACACACTCGGCTTCCTGGGTCGAGATCACCCGCTGGGTGATGCTTCCGGACACCTTCTCGGACTCGGTCAGGACGCGACCGTGGCGATCGCGGGCCAGATGACAGCGGAGATGGTCTCCCGTTTCACTCAGCAAGACGAAGACCCGGTCAGCATCGGTGAGCTTGAGCGTGAAATCAGCGACCAGATCGAGGACGGAAGCCAGGACCAGGGTCGTGGAGACGGTCCTGGCAAGATTGTTGAGCATCTCGAGCCGGCGCGACTGGTCGGCACTGTCGATCGCGACCTGACAGTTATGAATGGCCTGGGCCGCTTGCGATGCGAAGGCCTCGAGCAACGCCACGGTTCCGGGGTGCTCGGACACAGCGGCCCCACGCCAGTCCGCATAGACGACGGCGAACACGCTCCCGGCTCGGTCACGCAGGGGAACGGCCACCAGGCTCGTGACGCCGATGGAGGTCGCCTCGCGCATGGGGCTCGCATCGACGGCGACGTGCATGTCGCCCGAGCGGAAGGCCTCATGTACGACGGACTCGACGAATTGCCAGGCCCGGGGATTGCGCTCGCGCGGATCCACGGTGGACGCCCGGAAGGTCAACCCCGTATCGTGCCGTACGACGTAAAACCCGCGTTCCGCCCCGACGAGCGTGACGGTCATCTGCACGACCTTCTCGAGCAGGGGAACCAGTGCGGTCGAACCGTGTGCCTCGGTCCCCCACTGGACGAGCTGCTGGAGATTCTCGTGGGCTACGGACAGAGACTCCAGGCGCGCCCTGACGGTATCGAGCTCCTGTTGCAGGGCCTGGACGGTGCCATCATCCGAGCCGCGGGCTGCCACCTGCCGACCACGGACCCAGACTTCCGCACCGTAGAGGACGTGCCAGAACTCCTCGAGTCCGAGCCAGTCTTCGGGGGAACCGTGAGAACCGATGGAGGCGGCGATCGCCAGGACTCGATCCCGCAAGACGCCCAGTTGCTGGCCCTTGCGCGCGGGATGCGTCTCGGTCAGGGCCCAGGCAAGAGCCTGCTGGATCTCGACCGGGCTCGCGGGTGACGAAGCATGGTCGACCGGACCGAGGCGCTCCAGAGCCCGACGGGCGATGGACGGTCCCTGATCACGCAGTTCACAGAATGCGAGCCAGGTCACCAGTTGCATGGCGACCAGACGCATCCCACGTTCGAGCGCGGCCGGGAGGGCCCGGTCCACGATCACGCGGATCCCCTCGAGACGCTTCTCGAACCAGGCCAGGGACGCCGAAAGGGCCTCCAGACGCAGGGCAGGACCCTGGTGCGATTGCCGGGTGAACAGGGTCGAAAGACGCTCGACCTCCTGCGCTGCCGCCTCGAATTCCCGGAAGCGGATCAAGAGTTCGAGGCCAACCAGCAGTCGCTGGGGTTCAAACTCGTCGATCCCGGTTTTCCGCGCCGCCTCACCCGCCAGCTCCACGAAGACCTCGGCCTCGACGAGGCGCCCGGCACACAGCAGCACTTCGGCCCTGACGGTGGCCCAGAGCACTTCGAGATAGGAGGAGGGGGCCCGCTGCAGGACCCTTTCGGCTTCGCCGAGCAGATCGAAGGCTTCGCCGAGGCGCCCGAGATGTGCTGCCGAGCGGGCAGCCACCGTCCAGGCATAGCCTTCATAAAGCGCATTGCCGCTCTCACGTGCCCCGAGGGCCGCCACACGACCGTGGGCGATCGCCTGGTCGAGCCTGCCGTGCTCGTGACACGACATGGCCACGTTGATATAGCCACAGAGTTCGTCATCGCGGATGCCCAGTTCCACGCAAAGCTCGACTGTTCTTTCGAAGCATTCGAGCGCATCGGGATATTGCCCCAGGCGCATGTAGGCGTTGCCGAGAAGATTCAAGGCCTCGTTCAGGCCCACGCGATCCCCCAGCGACTCCTTGATGGTTCGCGATTCAAGCAGGTAGGCCACTCCCTCGGCCATCCGCTCGGGGGCAGACTGGACGAAGAAGATCCCCAGCTGGCCAAGCGCCGAGGAGAGCGTCCACATGTCGGCCGCTTCCCGCGCGAGGGACAGGGCCATCTCCCCGCTCTCGAGAGCCTTTTTGCCGTATCCCGCGAAGCTGTTGACCATGGCGCGGCGAAGCCAGAGACGCCGGAGCGCGGGCTGATTGGAAAGCCCGTCCATGCGGTTCAGTCCGGCATCGAGCAGGGAAAGGGCATCATCGAAGCGAGAGCGGATCTGGAGCAGAACGGCGTGGCTGGTCAAGATGGTCGCGGCCTGCACGCGATCGCCGAGTTCGTCCGCGAGCG
>JBEIFE010000255.1:0-3645 GCA_040382575.1 Candidatus Sericytochromatia bacterium | reverse complement strand
AAGTTTTCGTTGCTCGGCAGTATTCGTTCGAGCGCCCAGCTCATCAGCTACGAGATCCCGATGGGCCTCTCGGTGGTGGGCCTGCTCATGGCCTTTCAGACCCTGGAACTCAACAAGATCGTTCAGGCGCAGGGCGGCTTGCTCAATGTGCTGAACCTGTTTCACGCCGGGATCCAGGTGCCGCTGGCGAGCGGCGCTCACCTCGACCTGGGGATTCCCAACTGGGGCATCTTCATCCAGCCGGTGGCGTTCGTGATCTTCCTGGTCTCGTCCTACGCGGAGACCAACCGCACCCCCTTTGACCTGGCGGAGTCCGAGTCGGAGCTGGTTGCGGGCTTCCATACCGAATATGCTGCGATGAAGTTCGGCATGTTCTTCTTCGCCGAGTACATGGCGATGGTCGTCGCCTCATCCATCATGGCCACCCTGTTCTTCGGTGGCTGGCAGGTGCCGTTCCTCGACACCGAGGCGCTACGTGCCCTCTCGCTGCCCCTTGTCCGTCTCGGTCTGGGTGCTGGCGCAGGCGTCGTGGCCCTGGTTGCGCTCGGTCTGTACCGCTTCTACCTGGCCAACCGCGGTCGGTTTGGCGATCGCCGTGACGACGAAGGCCTCATCCTTGCCGTCGTGGCGGGTGGTCTCGCCGGTTTGCTCGCCCTGGGCTGCCTGGGTTCGCTCCTGCTTTCCGAGATGCCCGTCTGGGCCTCGGTTGCCTTCGCCGCGTTCGCTCAGTTCAATGCATTCTTCATCAAGATGTTCCTGCTGGCCACCACCTTCGTGTGGGTCCGCTGGACCGTGCCTCGCTTCCGTTACGACCAGCTGATGGATCTCGGCTGGAAGTCGCTGTTGCCGCTGGCTCTTGCGAACATCTTCGTCACGGGTCTGGCCATCCTGCTGGGCAACCACTTCGGAGGCTAGGAAGGAACACCATGAAGGTCGCTCGTCCCACCGAGTCCATCCAGGAGCGGTTGTATCTGCTCGAGCTCGTCAAGGGCCTCGGGATCACCCTCCGTCACCTGGTCTCCAACCTCGTCAGTCCTCGGCGCATGCCGATCGTCGAGTATCCCGAGAAGCAGAAGAGCTTCCCTGCGGGTTTCCGTGGCAAGCATCGTCTGACCAAGCGTGAGAATGGCGATGTCCGCTGCGTGGCATGCTTCATGTGCGCCACAGCCTGCCCGGCCGAATGCATCCATATCGTGGCCGAGGAGAGCCCGGATCAGACGATCGAGAAGCGCCCTGCGCGCTTCGATATCGATCTGCTCGAGTGCGTCTTCTGCGGCATGTGCGTCGAGGCCTGTCCCGTGGATGCCATCCGCATGGATTCGGGCGTCTATGCCATCGCCGATTACAACCGCAGCAACTTCGTCATCACCAAGGAAGAGCTGATGGCGGTCAAGCCCCAGGGCCTGCCCGACTAGCCCGCGTTCTCGAGGAGACGTCGCCCCGTCATGTTAGACATCCTGCTATTCCTTATCCTCGCGACCGTGATGGTGCTCGGTGGTCTCGTGACCATCACCCGCAAGCAACCGCTCGCTGCCGCACTGGCCCTGGTCGTCTCGTTCGTCGCGCTATCGGGGCTGTACGCCCTGCTGACGGCCCAGCTCATCGCGATCCTCCAGATTCTGGTGTACGCGGGAGCCATCATCGCTCTGATCGTGTTCGTCATCATGCTGTTGAACGTGCGTGAAGAGGACCTGCAGCTCGGTGAGGACCGTATCGGGCAGGTGGGGATCGCCCTGCTCGCCCTCTTCCCCTTCGTCTCGATCGTCATCGGTGCCGTCCTGCAGCTGCCCGAGGGGTCCTTCCCCGCGCTGGCTTCGGCGGACTTCGGCACCATCGAGGCCGTGGGTATGTATCTCTACCGGAACTACGCTTTCGTGTTCGAGCTCGTGTCGGTTCTCCTGACCGTGGCGCTCGTCGGCGTGGTCCTGCTGGCCAAGCGCCGCATCTAGGAGCTCAAGATGCACCTCACGTTGCACTACTTCTTGATCGCGAGCGTCCTGCTCTTCGCCATCGGCGCAGCAGGCGTGGTCGGTCGCAAGAACCTCTTCATCGTGTTCATGTCGATCGAGCTGATGCTCAACGCCGTGAACCTCTCTTTCGTGGCCTTCTCCCGGGCGCTCAACCAGCTCGACGGTCACATCTTCGTCTTCCTGGTGATGGCCGTCGCCGCGGCTGAAGCAGCCATCGGGCTGGCCATCGTCATCTTGCTCTTCAAGAACAAGGAGTCGCTCAACGTGGACGACTTCTCGCTGCTGAAGCGGTAGAGGGATCGATGGACACGCACCACATTCAAGCAATCGAAGCCACCACGACCGGCCTGCTGCTGCTGGTTCCCCTGTTCCCGCTGCTCGGCGCGATATTCAACGGGTTGTTGACCCTGATGTTCGCCCACACCGAGAAGGGGGCTCCGCGGCAGGTTGTCACGGGAATCGCCCTGGGCGCTCCTCTTCTGTCGTTCCTGACGAGCCTCGTTCTGTTTTTCCAGTTGCGCGGTCTCGGCGAGGAAAGTCGCCTGATGACCCAGCACGTCGCGACCTGGATCAAAGCTGGCGCGGTTGACCTGGGTATCGACTTCATGCTCGACCCGCTGAGCGCGGTGATGATCCTGGTCGTCACCTTCATCGGTTCGCTCATCCACCTCTACTCGGTGGGCTACATGAGCCATGACCGCGGGTTCAGCCGCTTCTTCACCTATTTGAACCTGTTCACCTTCTCGATGCTTGTGCTCGTTCTGGGCAAGAGCCTCCCGATGATGTTCGTGGGCTGGGAGGGCGTGGGGGTCTGCTCGTATCTGCTCATCGGATTCTGGTTCCAGGATCTCGACAAGGCCTATGCGGGCAACAAGGCTTTCATTGCCAACCGCGTGGGCGATTTCGGTTTCCTCATCGGCATCTTCTACCTGTTCACGCAGACGCTTGCGCACGGCGGTGCGACCCTCGATTTCGTCGAGCTTTCCCGTTACTTCGCCTCGCTGCCGCAGGATGCCACGACGACGACCATCGCGACCATCGCCGGCTTGTGTCTGTTCATCGGTGCGATGGGAAAGAGTGCCCAGGTGCCTCTGCACGTTTGGCTCGCCGACGCGATGGCCGGGCCTACCCCTGTTTCGGCCCTCATCCACGCCGCCACGATGGTCACGGCCGGTATCTACATGGTGTCGCGCATGCACTTCGTGTACGATGCGTCGCCCATCGCCTCGTCGATGATCGTGACGCTCGGCGCACTGACGGCGTTCCTGGCTGCCTCGATTGCCATCACCCAGCGCGACATCAAGCGCGTCCTGGCTTACTCGACGGTTTCACAACTCGGCTACATGTTCGTCGGTGCGGGTGTCGGTGCCTACTCGGCCGGCATGTTCCACGTGTTCACCCACGCCTTCTTCAAGGCCCTGCTCTTCCTCGGTGCCGGTTCCGTCATCCACGCGATGCACGAAGAGCAGGATATCTGGAAGATGGGGGGGCTCAAGAGTAAGTTGCCCGTGACCTTCTGGACCATGCTCATCGCCACCGTGGCGATCGCCGGGATCCCCCCGCTCGCCGGCTTCTTCTCGAAGGACGAGATCCTCTGGCAGGCCTTCGTCCGTGGTCACCACGTGGCCTACGGTGTGTTGCTGCTCACGGCTGGCATCACGGCTTACTACATGTT